>JAGRFY010000130.1 GCA_020445765.1 Rhodocyclaceae bacterium
GGGCAACTACAGAAATTCATGAGCCGTGAATCCAGAAGCGATTGATGATCCGGATCAATCTTGCGCGCACACTCCAGCCATGACGTAGCGGATTTTCGCTCGTTACGCGGCTCGAAGCCGCGTCGTGCACACCAAGGAGAGACGACATGAAATGGGAAACCCCCGCAGCGACCGACTTCCGGTTCGGCTTTGAAATCACGATGTACATCGCCAGCCGCTGATCGCCAGCTGCTGAAACGATGAAACAACGAGGCCCGCGCATGCGGGCCTCGTCATCTGGACACCCCGATCATGCAACTCGTCGTACTCGGTGCCGCTGCCGGCGGCGGCTTCCCGCAATGGAACTGCAACTGCCGCAACTGTGCCGGCGTGCGCGACGGCAGCGTGCGGGCGACGGCCCGGACCCAGTCGTCGATCTGCGTGCGCGCCGACGGCGCCGCCGACTGGGCGCTGTTCAACACCTCGCCCGACATCCTGCAGCAGATCAAGCAGTTCGGCCCGCTGCAGCCGGGTCGTGCGATCCGCGACACCGGCATCCGCGGCATCGTGCTGATGGATGGCCAGGTCGATCACACCACCGGGCTCTACATGCTGCGCGAACGCGGCGAGAAGATGCCGCTGTGGTGCACCGATCCGGTGTTCGAGGATCTGACCCAGGGCAACCCGCTGCTGCGGGTGCTCGAGCACTTCTGCGGCGTCGATCGCCACCCGGTGCCGCTCGACGGGCGCGGCTTCGAGATCCCGGGCGTGAACGGCATCGCCTTCACCGCTGTGGCCCTGAAGAGTGCCGCGGCACCGTACTCGCCCCACCGCAACGCACCGGTGCCCGGCGACAACATCGGCGTCACGATCACCGACATGGCCAGCGGCCGGCGGGTGTTCTACGCGCCGGGCCTGGCCGAGATCGAACCCCATGTCTGGGAGGCGATGACGGCGGCCGACGCGGTCCTGGTGGACGGCACCTTCTGGACCGACGACGAGATGATCGCGCTCGGCCTGTCGAAGAAGCGCGGCAGCGACATCGGCCACCTCGCCCAGTCGGGCGCCGGCGGCATGCTGGCATGGCTCGACAAGCTGCCGGCGACGACCCGCAAGGTGCTGATCCACATCAACAACACCAACCCGATCCTCGACGAGGACAGCCGCGAGCGCGCCGAACTGCGAGCACATGGCGTCGAGGTCGCGTACGACGGCATGGAGATCGAACTGTGAGCCTGCCCGCCTGGAGCCGTGAAGAATTCGAAGCCCGCCTGCGCGACAAGGGGCAGGCCTACCACATCCATCATCCGTTCAACGTCATGCTGAACACCGGCAAGGCCAGCCCCGAGCAGATCCGCGGCTGGGTCGCCAACCGCTTCAGCTACCAGGTGGCGATCCCGGTCAAGGACGCGGCGGTGATGTCGAACTGCCCGGACCGCGAGATCCGGCGCGGCTGGGTGCAGCGCATCCTCGACCACGACGGCTACGGCGACGATCCGGGCGGCATCGAGGCCTGGATCCGGCTCGGCGAAGCGGTCGGCCTGAGCCGCGAGGAAGTCACCGATGGCCGCCACGTGATCCCGGCGGTGCAGTTCGCAGTCGATGCCTACGTCAATTTCGCCCGCCGGGTGCCGTGGCAGGAGGCGGTGTGCTCGTCGCTGACCGAACTGTTCGCACCGGCGATCCACAAGCAGCGGCTGGCCACCTGGCCCGAGCATTACCCGTGGATCGAAGCGAAAGGCTTGCAGTACTTCCGCAATCGGGTCTCGCAGGCCCGCCGCGACGTCGAGCAGGGCCTGTCGATCACGCTGGACTACTTCCAGACCCGGGCGATGCAGGAACGGGCGCTCGACATCCTGCAATTCAAGCTCGACATCCTGTGGGCGATGAACGACGCCATGGCCCAGCGCTACGGAGTCAACCCGTGAGCACCGGCGCCGCCAGCGATACCCGCCCGGCGATCGGCCGCGGCTTCCGCCTGCAGTGGGAGGCCGCCCAGGATTGCCACGTGCTGCTCTACCCCGAAGGCATGGTCAAGCTCAACCAGTCGGCCGGCGAGATCCTGAAGCGCTGCGACGGCGAGCGCGACGT
The DNA here is from genome assembly GCA_020445765.1 of Rhodocyclaceae bacterium. Classification (GTDB taxonomy): domain Bacteria; phylum Pseudomonadota; class Gammaproteobacteria; order Burkholderiales; family Rhodocyclaceae; genus Cognatazoarcus. The sequence continues at coordinate 2,071 of JAGRFY010000130.1, forward strand.
CGCCGCGATCGTCGCCGACCTCGAAACGAGCTTCGGTGCCAGCGGCCTCGAAAAGGACGTGCTGGCCTTCCTCGACATGGCGCGGCAACAGAAGTGGGTGCAGTGGTGAACGCGGCCGCGCGACCGGGTCCGCCGCTGTGGCTGCTGGCGGAGCTGACCTATCGCTGCCCGCTGCACTGCGTGTTCTGCTACAACCCGGTCGATTTCGCGCGGCACGACCAGGAGCTATCCACCGACGACTGGCTGCGGGTACTGCGTGAAGCGCGCGAGCAGGGCTCGGTGCAGTGCGGATTTTCCGGCGGCGAGCCGATGCTGCGCGACGACCTCGAAGTGCTGGTGGCCGAGGCCCACCGGCTCGGCTACTACACCAACCTGCTGACCTCGGGCGTCGGCCTCGACGAGACCCGCATCGCCGACTTGAAGGCGGCCGGGCTCGACCACATCCAGCTCTCGTTCCAGGACTCGACGCGCGAGGTCAACGACTTCCTGTCCCACACCCGCACCTTCGACCTGAAGGAGAAGGTGGCGGCGAGGATCAAGGCCCATAGCTATCCGATGGTGATGAACGTCGTCATCCATCGCCTGAACATCGACCACATCGATCGCATCATCGGCATGGCCGACGCACTCGGCGCCGAATACCTGGAACTGGCCAACAGCCAGTACTACTCGTGGGCCCAGGTCAATCGCGACCACCTGTTGCCGACCCGCGAACAGATCGAACGGGCCGAGGCCGTCACCGCACGCTGGCGCAAGCAGCTCGACGGCAGGATGCGGATCTTCTTCGTCGTGCCGGACTACCACGAGACCCGGCCGAAGCGCTGCATGAACGGCTGGGGCAACGTCTTCCTGACGATCACGCCGGACGGCACGGCGCTGCCCTGCCATACCGCCCGCATGCTGCCCGGGCTCGACTTCCCCAACGTGCGCGACATGAGCGTGCACGACATCTGGTACGAATCCGAAGGCTTCAACCACTACCGCGGCACCGGCTGGATGAAGGAACCCTGCGCCTCCTGCGACGAGAAGGAGAAGGATCTCGGCGGCTGTCGCTGCCAGGCCTACATGCTGACCCGCGATCCGGCGGCGGCCGATCCGGTCTGTGCCAAGAGCCCGCAGCACCACCTGATCACGGACGCCGTCGCCCGCGCCGAGGAGCGCGGCGGCATTCGCGAGCATCCCCTGGTCTTCAGGGGCCCGGCGGAGTCCCGCCGACTGACCGAAGAGTCGTCCGACTGACGCCGGCGGGCAATGCGCATGGCTTGCCGCGATGCCATGAGCAAGTCACCGACCGCTCGTAACCGCTGACCGGCCGGCCGTCGAAAAGTCAAGTTTTTCTAACTTTAGATATAGGTTTTGCGAGCCCGTTCGTGACGCAATTTGCGTCCGAAACGGCCTCACCCCTCTAGCCTTGCATCCCATCTGACTGCCACAAGGGGTGCACGATGCATGCTAACCGGAAGCGCTGGGGCGGGCCTGCCGGCCTCGTTCTCAGCCTTGCCATCGCGATCGGCGGCGGCGCGGCACACGCCGCCGAGCCGATCGAGCCGTTGCCGCTGCGGGTCGAACTCGACGCCGCCAAAGTCGCGCTGGGCGACAAGCTGTTCCACGACAAGCGCCTGTCGCGCGACGGCACGATCGCCTGTGCGAGCTGCCACCGGCTCGACAGTGGCGGTGTCGACAACTCGCCCGTATCGACCGGCATCGATGGTGCCAAGGGATCGATCAACGCGCCGACCGTGTTCAACAGCGGCTACAACTTCCGCCAGTTCTGGGATGGCCGCGCGCGCTCGCTGGAAGAGCAGGCGGCCGGCCCGATCCACAATCCGATCGAGATGGGCAGCGACTGGTCGCAGGTGCTCGGCAAGCTGCGCCAGGACCCGGCGCTGACGGCCCAGGCGGCCGCGGCCTATCCCCAGGGGCTGACCGAAGAGAGCATCGTCGATGCGATCGC
>JAGRFY010000131.1 GCA_020445765.1 Rhodocyclaceae bacterium
AAGACGGTCAACGCGCTGTCGCATTACACCGACTGGACCGTCGGCCACGTGCACTCCGGTGCGCTCGGTTGGGTAGCGATGGTGTCGATCGGCTCGATCTACTACCTGCTGCCGCGGATGTACGGCAAGACCGAGATGTATTCGACCAAGCTGATCACGACCCACTTCTGGGTCGCCACCATCGGCGTCGTGCTATACATCGCCTCGATGTGGATCGCCGGCGTGATGCAGGGCCTGATGTGGCGCGCGACCAACCCGGACGGCACCCTGACCTACTCCTTCGTCGAATCGGTGAAGGCCAGCTATCCGTTCTGGTCGATCCGCCTGCTCGGCGGCGTGCTGTTCCTCGGTGGCATGCTGATCATGTTCTACAACATGCTCAAGACGATTTCGGGCCACAAGGCCTACGACGCGCCCGTGGTCGCTCCGGCCGCGGCTCACGCCTGATCGGGAGACCTTGAACAATGGCTCAAAGCAAACACGAGTTTATCGAGAAGAGCGTCGGCTGGATGATCGTGCTGACGCTGCTGACGGTCAGCGTGGGGGGTCTGGTCGAGATCGTTCCGCTGTTCTTCCAGAAATCGACGACGACGCCGGTCGAGGGGCTCAAGCCTTACGACGCACTGCAGCTTGCCGGTCGCGACGTCTATGTCCGTGAGGGCTGCTACAACTGCCATTCGCAGATGATCCGTCCCTTCCGCGCCGAGACCGAGCGCTACGGTCACTATTCGGTGGCCGGTGAATTCGTCTACGATCATCCGTTCCAGTGGGGTTCGAAGCGCACCGGTCCCGACCTTCACCGGGTTGGCGGGCGCTACTCTGACGAGTGGCACCGCGTCCATCTCAATAACCCGCGCGACGTCGTGCCGGAGTCCAACATGCCGGCCTTCCCGTGGCTCGACCGGCCGCTCGATACCGACATTGCGGCCCGCATGCAGGCCCTGCGCAAGGTCGGTGTCCCATACACCGATGAGCAGATCGCGGCGGCCAACGACGCGATCAACGGCAAGTCCGAGCTCGATGCGGTGGTCGCTTACCTGCAGGGCCTCGGCACTGCGCTCAAGCGCGTCCAGTGAAGCTGGTGATTGCGTCGTGGATATCAACGACTTCCGCTCGATCCTGACCGTTCTGGGATTGCTGTGCTTCCTGGGCATCGTGGCCTGGGCGTACAGCAGCCGGGCAAAGAAGGGATTCGACGAGGCGGCGCAACTGCCTTTCGCAGATGAAGACATGCCCGACCGCGACGTCGGGCATCGCAAGGAAGGAACGAATAATGGCTGACTTTGTTAGCGGTTTCTGGAACATGTGGGTGATGGTCCTGGTCGCCCTGAGCCTGCTCTTCTGCGTGTTCGTGCTGGCATCGAACATGAAGGGGGAGAAGAACGCGAGCGGCGAAGCGGAGCTTCACGGACACGTCTGGGACGAAAACCTTTGCGAGTACAACAACCCGCTGCCCCGCTGGTGGATGTACCTGTTCTGGATCACGATCTTCTTCGCCGTGGCGTACATGACCGTGTTCCCGGGCTTCGGCAACACCAAGGGCATCTTCGGCTGGAGTTCGGCCCACGGCGAGAACAGTCAGTACGCGCGCGAGATGAAGGCTGCCGAAGAGAAGTACGGTCCGATCTTCGCGAAGTACCAGTCGCAGGATCTGAAGGCCGTCGCCGCCGACCCCGAAGCCAAGGCGATGGGCCAGCGCATGTTCCTGACCTATTGTGCCCAGTGCCACGGCTCGGACGCGCGTGGCGCGAAGGGATTCCCCAACCTGGCCGACAGCGACTGGCTGTACGGTGGTGCGCCCGACACCATCAAGGCCACGATTCTCGATGGTCGTCAGGGCATGATGCCGCCGTTCGGCGCGGCAGTCGGCGCCGAGGGTGCCAAGGATCTGGCCAATTACGTGCGTTCGCTCTCCGGGCTCTCGCATGATTCGGCACGGGCGCAGAAGGGCAGCGAACTGTTCGTGCAGAACGGTTGCGTGGGCTGTCACGGCATGGATGGCACCGGCAACCAGGCGATCGGGGCACCGAACCTGACCGACAAGGTCTGGCTCTATGGTTCGTCCGAGGCCACCGTCATTGAGACCGTGACCAACGGGCGCCAGGGCAAGATGCCGGCGTGGAAGGATTTCCTCGGCGATGCCAAGGTCCACCTGCTGGCCGCCTACGTCTACAGTCTGTCGAACAAGTAAGGCGACGCGCGCGGGCAGTGCTCGCAGCACAGGTCCCCGGGGCACGCCCCGGGGAAATTTGTCAATCATGAATCAGAATATGCGAATATAACGATTATGTCTGATCAAGCCACCAGCCGTGAGGCTCAGGCCCCAGCGGCAGCCCCAACCCAGGAAGAAAGTCTCTACGCCGTCCGGCAGAAGGTCTATGTGCGCGCAGTCTCCGGACTGTTCGCAAAGTGGCGCTGGGCACTGGTGTGGTTTACCCAGTTGCTGTTCTACGGCCTTTGCTGGATTCCCTGGAACGGCCGCCAGGCCGTCCTGTTCCATGTCGTCGAGCGGAAGTTCTACATCTTCGGCTGGGTGTTCTGGCCGCAGGACGTGTTCTTCCTGGCGATCCTGCTGATCATTTCCGCCTACGCGTTGTTCTTCTTTACGGCGATCGCCGGCCGCCTGTGGTGCGGCTATGCCTGCCCGCAGACGGTCTATACCGAGATCTTCATGTGGATCGAGCAGAAGATCGAGGGTGACCGAAACAAGCGCATGAAGCTCGACAAGTCCGACATGAGCGGACGCAAGGTGCGCGTCAAGGGTCTCAAGTATGTGGCCTGGATCGCGCTGTCCTTGTGGACCGGCTTCACCTTCGTCGGGTACTTCACGCCGATCCGGGAACTGGTCCAGTCGGCACTTATCCTCAGTTTTGGCCCCTGGGAACTCTTCTGGATTCTGTTCTACTCCAGCTTCACCTACCTGATGGCCGGCGTGATGCGCGAGCAGGTGTGCAAGTACATGTGCCCCTACGCACGTTTCCAGGGCGTGATGTTCGACCCGGATACGCTGGTCATCACCTACGACGAAGAGCGGGGCGAGCCCAGAGGCGCGCGCAAGAAGGGGGTCGAGCCGCGCGCCCTCGGCAAGGGCGACTGCGTCGACTGCGGCATCTGTGTCCAGGTGTGCCCGACCGGCATCGACATTCGCGACGGCATGCAGTACGAGTGCATCGGCTGCGCCGCCTGTATCGATGCCTGCGATCAGGTGATGGAGAAGATGAACTACCCGAAGGGTCTGATCCGCTACTCGACCGAAAATGCGGTCAAGAAGCATTGGGGCATGAAGGAGATCCTGGCCCACGTGATGCGGCCGCGGACCTTGATCTACGGCACGATCCTGGGGGTCGTCACCCTCGCATTCGTGTGGGGGCTGGCGACACGATCGCCGCTGCGCGTCGACATCATTCGCGACCGGGCTTCGCTCGCGCGGGAAGTCGCCGATGGCTATATCGAAAACGCCTACCGGCTCCAGGTCATGAACATGACGGAGGCGCCGCGAAGCTTCGCGCTGACGCTCGAAGGCGCCGAAGGCCTGCGCATGGTCGGTCCGGAGACAATCGAAATCGGTCCGGCCACGACGCAGGCGGTGACGATCCAGGCGCAGATTCCCTATGGCGCGCTCGAGCCTGGCTCACACGGGATTCACGTCGTGGTGCAGGCGCTCGACAATGCCAAGGTCCGGGTGAAGGAGCACACCACCTTCATCATGCCGCGCTGAGGCCGAATCGATGGAAGAACCGAAGGATCGTCGCCCGTGGTACCGCGAAAAGCTGGTCTGGATGCTCATTTCGCTGCCCGCAGCGGCGATCGTCGGCGGCATCGCGACGATCGTGATCGCGACCCGTACCAGCGACGGACTGGTAGCCGACGATTACTACAAGCAGGGTCTCGCGATCAACCAGACCATTGCCCGCGACGAAATGGCGCGGCAGCTGGGCCTGGTGGCACAGATCGAACTGGGCGCCGACTCGGTACGCGCCAGGCTCGAATCGCGGGTCGCGGCGCCGCTGCCGGATCGCTTGGTCCTGACCCTCGTGCATCCGACCCGCTCGGGCGAGGACCAACTGGTCACGCTGACCCGGCAGGGCGACATGTATGCCGGAGAAATTCACAACCCGAGTGCCGGACGCTGGCAGATCCGGCTGGAAGACGAGCGTCGCAACTGGCGAATGAACGGGGCCGCACAACTTCCTGCAGAGACGACGATTCGCATCGAGAGCGAAATTCCCAAGTCGTAACCTGTATGGAGGATGTCATGTCATTCGAGGAGCCCATCGGCACCGATATCGGCCTGCAGAGCCTGTTCACGATAGGCTACGTGGTGGTCATGGCGGTCTGTTTCGGCCGCTTCGTCAAGAAACATATGGAGCACGACGAGCGATTGCGCCGGCACTAGGGTGCCGGAAACCGGGGGCTGCCCATCGCTGGGCGGCCCCGCTTCGCTCTTACGGTCCAACGGGAGTCAACTGATGAAGAAACTGATCGAAGTATTGTGGTCGTCCTTTCTCGTGGCAGGTCTCGCAGAGATCGTCTTCTTTACCGTCATCAATCCGCAGGAACTCTACTTCTTCGGCGAGCCCGTGCGCGTCTCGGCGATCGCTACCTACTCGATCGGCTTCTTCGCCTTTTGGCTGATCTGCGGCGCCTCGAGCCTGACGACACTGTTCTTCCAGCGCGGATCCGAGGAAATCAACCACCCGGAGCGATTTCACGATTCGTGATCGCGGCGCCGTAGCGGTTCACGGTGGCGCCATCGCTGGATCGGGCGCGACACCGGCCGGCGGCGAAACGCCGTCGCCAATCGTGGCGGATTCCGCCGGCGATCGTCCTGGCGCGGCGCCGGCCGGCTGGTCAGCGATAGACGAGTACCGGGATCTTGCTGTGGGTCAGCACCTTCTGGGTCTCGCTGCCGAGCAGCAGACTCGCCAGGCCGCGACGGCCATGGGATGCCATGAAGATCAGGTCGCAGCCGTGGCGTTCGGCAGCGTCGATGATCGCTTCGTACGGAATCTCGTTGACGGTGGTGTCGGTCACGACCTGGACCCCCGCGGCCTCCGCCGACGCGCGTGCCTGATCGAGGATTGCCTTGGCTTCGGCCGCCGACGCCTGGGCGAACTGCTCGGGCGTGGTCGGGTCGATCAGTGCGCCTTCGCCATAGATCGGCATCGGGAAATCCGGTTGCGCATAGAAGAAGACGATCTGCGCACCAGCCTCGCGCGCGAACGATATTGCCCGGCGTACGGTGCCGTTGGAGAGATCGGAGCCGTCTGTCGGCACCAGAATGTTCTTGAACATGACATCCTCCTGGCAGCGGAACCTGTGTCGTCATTATATGCGCGCAGGTCCGCCGCCACGGTTTGATGGCGGTCAAACATCCGCCCGATGTCGACGTCGGCGGGGCTGGATTCCGCGACAATTCGAGTAGGAAAGGTAGATCGGCCGGGTCGTGCCAGGCACGACCGGCGGGCCGGGGAGCTAGCGAGGCAATGCAGATGCATCGTGGAAACGGAGCCGGCGGCGCGTTCTCGTCCGGCTGGCAGTCGATGGGGCAGGCGGGACGGGCGATCGAGGGCGCAATGGACCCGATCGGCGTCGCGATGCCGTTGATTCATGCGCAACTGGCGTGGTGGGCCCACCCGATGGAACTGACCGCGGCGGCGATGAAGCTGATGGATCAGGGCATGGCACTGCAGCGCCATTTCGCGTTGCGGAGCCTGGGTGTTCCAAGCGCGGAACCGATCATGCCGCACCGTGACGACGCGCGCTTCTCCGATCCGGTCTGGCGCAGCCAGCTCCATTGGGACCTGATCAAGGACACCTACCTGATGCTGACCCGCAGCGTCCAGGACATGTTGTACGAGACCCCGGGGATGTCGGCCCGGGAGCGCCGCCGCGCCGCCTTCTGGTGGCGGACCTGGCTCAATGCGATGGCCCCGAGCAATTTTCTGTTCACCAACCCGGTTGCCTTGCGCAAGGCGATCGAGACCAACGGTGAATCGCTGCGGCTGGGGTTCGAGAATTTCCTCGACGACCTCAAGGCCGGCTCAGTCCGACTCGCCGACCCGTCGGATTTCTCGGTGGGCGGCAATCTGGCGACGACGCCGGGCAAGGTCGTGTTCCGCAATCGCCTGCTCGAAGTCATCCACTACCGGCCGACCTGCGAAAAGGTCTTGCGGGAGCCGGTGGTGATCGTCACGCCGTGGATCAACAAGTTCTACATTCTCGATCTGAAGCCGAAGAAGAGCATGGTCCGCTACCTGCTCGACCAGGGGCTCGACGTCTACATCACGAGTTGGAAGAATCCCGATGCATCGATGGCCGACATCGGCTTCGACGATTACCTGATCGACGGCATCGGCGAAATCGTGCGGGTCGCGCGCGAGCTCTCCGGAGCGCCGAAGGTCCATGCGGTGGGTTACTGCATCGGCGGCACGGCGCTCGCGATGTACGTGGCCTGGGCCAACCGGCACTTCGGCGAGAAGGCGATGCCGATCGCCGACTGGACCCTGTTCACGACCTTGGTCGATTTCCAAAAGCCGGGCGACATCGAGGTGTTCATCGATCCGCAGACGGTGCGCTACCTCAGCCAGACCATGGCCCGTCAGGGCTATCTAGACGGCAAGGAGATGGCCACGTCGTTCCGGCTGCTGCGCTCCAACAGCCTGATCTGGCACTACGTGGTGCATGGTTGGCTATACGGCGAGAAGCCACCGGCCTTCGACGTGCTCTACTGGAACATGGATACCACCCGAATGCCCGCGCGAATGCATGCCTGGTATCTCGAGGAACTGTACATGAAGAATCGGCTGGTGCAGGCCAACGATCTCGAGATCGCCGGCGAGCGCATCGATCTCGGCTGCATCCGCCAGCCACTGTATGCGGTCGGCGCCGAGGACGATCACATCGCGCCGTGGCGCCAGACCTTCCGCATCATGGATCTGCTGGGCTGTCCGCGGCGCTATGTGCTGTCCAGCTCCGGACACATCCTGGGCATCGTCAATCCTCCGACCAAGCCACCGAAGCGTGAATACGTCGCGGCCGAGGTCAAGGCCGGCGATTCGCAAGAAGCCTGGCATCACCGGGGTACGCACGAGGCCGGGAGCTGGTGGGGAGACTGGATGGCCTGGCTCAAGCCGCGATGCGGCGAGTGGGTTGCCGCGCCGCCGGTGGCAACCGAGGTTTTTCCGGCTCTGGCGGATGCGCCCGGTCGCTACGTGCTCGAACGCTGATTGCGGTCAGGCTGCAAGACGTCGCTGGTGCCGGCTGCCTCGCGGGGCTCCCTCACGGTCGCTTGGCGCAGTGGGTCAGCAGCTGGCGCAAGCCGTCCAGGTCGATGATGCGGATGTGCTTCTGGTGTACGGCGACGAGGCCTTCGTCCTGAAATTTCGAGAAGGCACGCGACACCGTCTCGAGCTTCAGGCCCAGATAGGAGCCGATTTCGTCGCGCGTCATGCGCAGGTGAAACTCGGCCGGGGAATAGCCGCGTGCCATGAATCGCTTTGACAGGTTGAGCAGAAACGCGGCCAGCCGCTCCTCGGCGCGCATCGACCCGAGCAGCATCATCACGCCGTGATCGCGGACGATTTCACGGCTCATCACCTTGTGGAACTGATGCTGAAGCGACTCGACCTGGCGCGATAGATCTTCGAGCTGAGCGAACGGAATCACGCAGACTTCGCTGTCTTCGAGGGCGGTGGCGTTGCAGGAGTGGGTTTCGGAGCTGATGCCGTCGAGACCGAGGATTTCACCGGTCATCTGGAAGCCGGTCACCTGTTCGCGACCGTCCTCGAGCAGCACGTCGGTCTTGAACGACCCGGTGCGGATCGCATAGATCGCTTCGAACGGGGCGCCGGCGCTGTACAGATGATGCTGGCGGCGTACCTTGCGACGGGTCGCCACCAATGCGTCGAGTCTGTCGATCTCTTCGCCCGTCAGCCCAAATGGCAAGCAAAGCTCGCGCAGATTACACTGAGAGCAGGCGGCTTTCAGGCCAGTCGGCGTGACTGCCGGTGCTTTCATTTGCACGCTGTTTCCGCTCCTATCCGATCCGAAGGGATCGTATCGGTTTGATCCAAGTCAACCCTTGCTGGAAGGCTTTCTGAGAAGGTAGCTCCGGCAATCGCGCAGGATGACCATGAGCACCAAAGATATCGTTTTCGATCCCCAGTTGATTCGCCGATTCGACGTCAATGGCCCTCGCTATACCTCGTACCCGACGGCCGACCGCTTCGTCGAAGCGTTCAATGCAGAGGCCTACCGTCACTGGCTCGGCAAGCGGACGGTCGGGGGGATCAACCGGCCGCTTTCATTATACTTCCACATCCCGTTCTGCAACACGATCTGCTACTACTGCGCCTGCAACAAGATCATCACCAAGGACCACGGCAGATCGGCCAAGTACCTCAAGTACCTGGACAAGGAGGTCTCGATGCAGGCGGCCGCCCTCGACGGCGGACGCGAAGTTTTGCAACTTCACCTGGGTGGCGGGACGCCGACCTTCCTTTCGCACGACGAGATGCGCCAGTTGATGGACACCGTCAATCGGCACTTCACGCTGGTGCCCAACGGCGAATACTCGATCGAAGTGGATCCGCGCAAAGTCGACTACGACACCGTCGCACTGCTGGCTGATGTCGGCTTCAACCGCATGAGCATCGGCGTCCAGGATTTCAACATCGACGTGCAGCAGGCGGTCAACCGCATCCAGAGTTTCGAGGAGACCCGGCTGGTGCTGGACGCGGCTCGGCAACTCGGCTTCAAGTCGATCAGCATGGATCTGATCTACGGCCTGCCCAAGCAGAACGTGATCAGCTTCAACCGCAGCCTCGAGCAGGTCCTCGAGTTGTCCCCCGACCGGATTTCGCTCTACAGCTACGCCCATCTGCCCGGCCTGTTCAAGCCGCAGCGGCGGATCAACACCGGCGACATGCCGACTGCCGACACCAAGCTGCAGATCCTGCAACTGGCGATCCGGCGGCTGACCGAGGCCGGCTACGCGTACATCGGGATGGACCATTTCGCAAAACCGGACGACGAACTCACGGTCGCCCAGCGCCAGGGCCGGCTGCATCGCAATTTCCAGGGTTACTCGACCCACGCCGAGTGCGATCTGCTGGCGTTCGGCGTGTCGGCGATCGGCAAGGTCGGTCCCAGTTACGCCCAGAACGTCAAGACCCTGGACGAGTACTACGACGTCCTCGACCGCGACGAGCTGCCGGTGCTTCGCGGCATCGAGCTGAACTCGGACGACCTGCTGCGCCGTTCGATCATCCAGGCCCTGATGTGCCACTTCGAGATTTCGATCGAGTCGATCCAGATTTCGCATCTGATCGATTTCAACCAGTATTTCGCCGAGGAACTGACGGACCTCAGGCAGATGGAAGAGGCGGGTCTGGTTCGGGTGGACGACCAGTGGATCAGCGTGCTGCCGGCCGGCCGCCTGCTGGTGCGCGGCATTGCGATGGTGTTCGACAAGTACATCCGCGCCGACCGCGAGCGGACCCGCTACTCCAAGGTCATCTGACGATCGCTATTTCCGCGTCCCGGCGCCCGCGGGCCTGATCCGCGGGCGCATCCTCGATCATGCCCGAAACCGGATACATTGCCGCCTTCCTGATCGGCCTGCTCGGCGGTGCCCATTGCGCCGGCATGTGCGGAGGCATCGTCAGCGCGCTCTCGGTGCAGATGCCCGGCGATCGCTCGCGGCAATGGCCCTTGCACCTGGCCTACAACCTCGGGCGGATCAGCAGCTACACGCTGGCGGGCACCGTGCTGGGCGCACTCGGTTCGGTCGGCATGCTGATGAACGGTGTGCTGCCGGTACAGATCGCGCTCTATGTGCTCGCCAACCTGATGCTGATCGCGCTCGGCCTCTATCTGACCGGCCTGACGCGCTGGCTGGCGCCGGTCGAGCGTCTCGGCGCCAGGCTCTGGGTCCGCATCCAACCGCTGACGCGCCGCTACCTGCCGGCGAAGACCGTCGGGCAGGCTTTTCCGCTCGGTCTGCTGTGGGGGTTTCTGCCGTGCGGCATGGTCTATGGCGTGCTGGCCACTGCGCTGGTGACCGGCTCGGCCTGGCGCGGGGGCGGGCTGATGCTGGCGTTCGGACTCGGCACACTGCCCAATCTGCTGCTGGCGGGCATGCTGCTCAAGCAGCTGCGCGATTTCACGCGCCACCGCATCGTGCGCGCCGTGGCCGGCATCACCGTACTCGGATTCGGGCTGTTCGGCCTGGTCAACGCCACCAACCTCGGCGAGCGGCTATGGGGCGGCGTAGTGTGCGCGGCATGAGCGACGGATGCCCCGGGGCATACGCCCGCCGTTCCGATTGAACCCAAACGCTGCGGCCTTGCCAAAACCTTCGAAGATGATTGCTGCGCCGCACGAATGAACGCTCCCGACTCTCGCCGCATGCTCGATCTGCCAATTGCCGGCATGACCTGTGCTGCCTGTGCGACGCGCGTCGAACGGGTGCTCAACCGCCTGCCAGGCGTCAACGCGAGCGTCAATCTGGCGACCGAAAACGCCCACGTCGAACTGGGTGTCCAGGCCGACGCTTCGCAGGTGGTCGACAGTATTCGCAAGGCCGGCTACGACGTGCCCGAGCAGGAGGTCGAACTGTCGATCGAGGGCATGACCTGCGCCGCCTGTTCCACCCGGCTCGAGAAGGTCTTGAACCGCCGTTCGGGTGTCAGCGCCAACGTCAACCTCGCGACCGAACGGGCCCACGTCCGCTACGCGCCGGGCATCGAGTCGGTGCCGGCCCTGATCGCCGCGGTCGAGGCCGCCGGGTTCGGCGCGAGCGAAATCGGCGATGCCGCCCACGAGGCCGACAAGGCGCGCCGCGAGGTGGTTTATCGCAACGAATTGCGCCGGTTCTGGATCGCCGCCGCCTTGTCGCTGCCGCTGATTGCCCAGATGCCGGCGATGTTCGGCCTGCTTGGGAACGGTGCCACCCACGACCTGATTCCGCGCTGGCTGCAGATGGCGCTGGCGACGCCGGTGCAGTTCTGGATCGGCTGGCGCTTCTATCGCGGCGCCTGGACCTCGCTCAGGGGCAGCTCGGCCAACATGGACGTCCTGGTCGCCCTCGGTACCAGCATCGCCTGGCTCTTCAGTGCGGTGGTGACCGTGACCGGCCTGTCGCATCATCACGTGTACTTCGAGGCGTCGGCGTCGATCATCACGCTGGTCCTGCTCGGCAAGCTGCTCGAGGCCCGGGCCAAGGCGCGCACCGGCGCGGCGATCGAAGCCCTGCTGCGCCTGCAGCCGTCGACCGCCTGGATCGAGCGGGAAGGGCGGCTGGCGGAAGTACCGGTCACCCGGCTGACGCCGGGCAGCGACTTCGTCGTGCGCCCGGGCGATGCGGTTCCGGTGGACGGCGTGATCGTCGACGGGGAATCCGGACTGGACGAGGCGATGCTGACCGGCGAGAGCCTGCCGGTCGCAAAACGCAAGGGCGATCCCGTGTTCGCGGCGACGATCAACGGCAGCGGCCTGCTGCGCTGCCGCGCGACCGGCGTCGGCAGTCAGACCATGCTGGCCGGCATCGTCCGCATGGTCGAGCAGGCGCAAGGCTCGAAGGCGCCGGTTCAGCGGCTTGCGGACCGGGTCTCGGCGATCTTCGTGCCGACGGTGGTCGCGATCGCGCTGCTGACCTTCGGCGGCTGGCTGCTGGCCGGCGCCGAATTGCAGCAGGCCCTGATCAATGCGGTTGCCGTGCTGGTGATCGCCTGCCCGTGCGCGCTCGGCCTGGCGACGCCGACCGCGATCATGGTGGGCACCGGCCAGGGCGCGCGCCATGGTGTGCTGGTCAGGAATGCCGAGGCGCTCGAACTGGCCGAGCGGATGCGGGTGCTGGCGGTGGACAAGACCGGCACGCTGACCGAGGGACGGCCGGCGGTGGTCGACGTACGCACGCTGTCCAACATCGACGCCGACCAACTGCTGTCGCTGGCGGCAGCGGTCGAGCAGGGCAGCTCGCATCCGCTGGCCGACGCGGTCAAGCGCGCCGCGGGCGGGGCGACAGCGGTGGCTGGTGAAGTCCGGGTATCGGCCGGGCGTGGCGTCGAGGGAACGGTGGACGGACGCCGGGTCCGGATCGGCTCGCCCGAATTCGCCGGATGGTCCGACGACGCGGCGAGTGAGCGCCTGTCGGCGGCGGGGCAAAGCCTGGTGGCGGTCGCGGTCGACGGCGAGCCGGCCGGCCTGATCGGCATCGCCGATCGGGTTCGCGATACCACCGCGCCGGCGCTCGAGCGACTGAAAAGGCTCGGCGTGCGGGCGGTGATGCTGACCGGCGACAATCCGCGAACGGCCCATGCGGTGGCGGAAGCCTGCGGCATCGAATCGGTGCGCGCCGGAGTATTGCCCGACGGCAAGGCCGAGATCGTGCGCGAACTGGCGGCCGACGGCCTCGTCGGTATGGCCGGGGACGGCATCAACGACGCCCCGGCGCTGGCCGCCGCCGATGTTTCCTTCGCGATCGGAACGGGTACCGACGTCGCCGTGGCCGCAGCCGACGTCACCCTGGTCCGGAACGATCTCGGCGGGGTCGCAGACGCGGTCGAATTATCGCGGGCAACCCTCGGCAAGATCCGGCAGAATCTGTTCTTCGCCTTCATCTACAACGTGCTGGGGATTCCGCTGGCCGCCGCCGGCATGCTCAATCCGGTGATCGCCGCTGCGGCGATGGCAATGAGTTCGGTGTCGGTGGTGAGCAATTCGCTGCTGCTCAAGCGCTGGCAGCCTCGGCGTCCCATCCGTGGCAAGGGAGAGTGACATGGAAGATGCGGTGATCAAGGTCGGCGGCATGAGTTGCCAGGGCTGCGTGCGAAACGTCACCGGCGTTCTGCAGGCGCAGCCGGGCGTCGAGCAGGTGGACGTCTCGCTCGAAGACGGCCTGGCGCGAGTCCGTTTCGATGCCGGCAAGGTCGCGATCGAGCAACTGCGCGTCGCCGTGGAGGATGCCGGCTTCGACGCCTCCTGAGCCGTTCGCCCGTTCAGTTGCCGGCTTCGGGCAGGGTGACGAAACCGATCCGCTCGAGGCCCGCGGCGCGCGCAGCGCCCAGCACCCGTGCCACGTGTTCGTAGGGGGTCTTGCGGTCGGCGTGAAGATGAAGCTCCGGCTGCGGCGATTCCACGGCCGCGGCCAACATCCGGGCCTTGAGCTGCGCCTCATCGAGCACGGCGTCGTCCCAGCGGATGCTGCCGTCGGCGTCGATCGCGAGGGTCACCTTGGGCGCCTCCTTCTGCGGTGCCACCGCTTCGGCCGCGGGCAGATCGACCCCGATGCTCTGGGTCATCAGCGGCGCGGTCACCATGAAGATGATCAGCAGCACCAACATCACGTCCACCAGCGGCGTCGTGTTGATTTCGCTCATCGGCGCGCCGCCCGGCCCTTGGTTGAAGTCGCCGAAGGCCATTCAGGCCGCCTCGGCCGACTTGGCAGGTCGCTGGGTGCGCACGCGTGCGCCGGTCGTCAGGTAGGCGTGCAGATCGTGTGCGAACGCATCGAGTGAGGCCAGTTCGAGTCGATTGGCCCGTACCGAGGCGTTGTAGGCGATCACCGCGGGAATCGCCACGAACAGGCCTGCGGCCGTCATGATCAGGGCTTCGCCGACGGGGCCCGCGACCTTGTCGAGGGTCGCCGAACCGGTTGCCGAGATCTTCAGCAGCGCATGGTAGATGCCCCATACCGTGCCGAACAGGCCGATGAACGGTGCTGTCGACCCGATCGAGGCGAGCACCGTCAGCCCGGATTCGATGCGCGCGGTGCTGGTCGCGATCGACTGGCGCATCGCGCGCGTCAGGAACTCGCCGCGCTCCATGTGACTGGCAAGGGTGTCGGTGCGGTGCTGGTCGTAATGGGCGATCGCGCTGGCGGCGCCGTTGGCCAGGTGGTTGAAGGTGCTGTCGGCGCCGGCCGCGGCGAGGCGGTCCAGGCCCTCGCCGAGGTTGGCTGCCGACCAGAACCGATCGACCGCCTGGCGGTCACGCCCGCGTGCCAGCGCGCGCAGCAGGCGGCCCACGATCAGGTACCAGCTAGTGATCGACATCGTCAGCAGCAGAATCGCGACGCTGCGCGAAATTGCGTCGGCCTCGGCCCATAACTGGGCGAGGCCGGAATGTTCCAGAAGCATCTAGTTCTCCAGCCGAAAGACGATCGGCACCTCGACGGCGGCCGCCACCGCGATGCTACCGCGTCTGGCCGGTTCGAAGCGCCAGTTGGCGACGGTGTCGAGGGCGGCGCGATCGAGGCGATCCGAACCGCTCGATCGGGACACCGCAACACCGGCCACGCGACCGGACTCACCGACCTGCACCAGCAACAGAACGGTGCCCTGTTCTCCCATGCGACGCGCGGCGAGCGGATAGCGCGGCGGCGGATTGGCGAGGTAGGCGGCGTCGAAGCTGGCTGGCGACGTGCTGGGCTCGACCGGCGCGACCATGCTCGCTTCGATCTCTGCCGGTGCCTGCAACGCGATCTGCGGCGGCGCCGGTTCGAGATTCGGCTCGGGTTCTCCGGGGCGAGGCGGCTCGGGCTCGGAGGCGGACCGGGCCGAGGCGCTGGCGGCTGGCGGCACGGTCTTGCGCGGGGGCGGCGGTGGCGCCGGCCTGCGGCTCGCCGGCCGGGCGTTGGCGTGCGCCCTGGGGGCGGGCTGCGGCGTCGAGATCGGCGCCGGCCGCGATGACGCTTCCGCACGGGGCGGCGGCATCGGAGCGGCGATCACCGGCTGGGGGATGGCGGCAGGAACCAGGACGGCCACCATCATCGGGCGGTTGTCGGCTTCGGGCCGGGCGGGCCAGCCGAATCCGGCAATCGCTGCGATCGCGGCGAAATGGCAGACTGCCACTGCCGCCAGCGCGATGCCGCGGCCCAGCAGCGTCTTCGATGCCCGTCTTCGTCGATTGCGATCGGCCAATTGCCCGGCTCCCTGTCCTGCTCGCCGGGGCGGCGCACGGGGCCGAGCGCAGCTGCTGCGCTGTCAGCCGCCACCCG
>JAGRFY010000025.1 GCA_020445765.1 Rhodocyclaceae bacterium
CACGTGATGCTCCGCGCGACAGGCCACGCACCACGAAGCGAAGACATTCACCAGCGAGACCTCGCCTTTGCCGAGATCCGCGCTCGCCAGACCGAGCGTTCTGCCCTTGACCGGCGGCAGGTCGAAGGCCGGCACCAGCTTACCGATGAGCGGCGAGGGTACTTCACGCGGATTCAGGGTCAGGCCGATGGCGAGGAATGCGACCAGGGCGAGGAAGACCGCAACCGGCAGCAGTGCGCCCCGCCGGCTTCCGGGCGCGGTGCTTCCCACCTTCGGCGCGCTCGTGGAGAGCTTGTCAGGCGTGTCGGAGCTCATGGCTTGCTCGTATCCATGCCCAGCCCCTGGCGCGCGATCGGCTCCCAGTTCTTGCCACCGTCGCGGCTCACGAAGGCGCTGCGCTTGAAGGTTGCGATGGCGTACTCATTGCGCCGGGCGGGGTTCTGGGCGATGTAGGCGACCGCGTCGTCGGCAAGCAGCGGCGGCGTCACGGAGCTCGCCTGGGCGCCGCTCCAGACCGTGCGGCGCAGCGTCGGTGCGCCATCATGGCCGGCGTACCAAAGGTGGGTGCCGTCGAGGTCGAAAGACACCGCAAGGGTCTGTCCGGCAGCCGCGCGGCGGAAATTTTCGCCGGAATCCACCGATAGGAACAGGCCGTCGCGGGTCCCGACCGCCACCACATTCGCGTCCTCGGGGTGCACGGCGAGGCTTGTCGGCTCGCCGGCGAGGCCGCGCGCCGCCGCCTGCTTCCACACGAGGCCGTCGTTCAGCGTGTAGTGGAGGCCGGGCGATTTCATGCGCGAGTTGGCGCCGTGGTTGAACACATACACCGCGTTGGAGGCGAAGCCGGTGGCGAGCAGATGGAAGTCGGACTCGCCTTCGAGGCCGAGTTTCTTCCACGTCTTGCCGCCGTCGTCGCTGCGGATCAGGCCGAACGGATTGACCAGACCCGAGCCCGCCGCCGGGTGGCCGCTGCTGTAGAAGCGCTCACGGGTGGCGGAGAAGCCCATGTAGTCGTGCTCGGGGCCGGGCGCCTTGGACCATTTCCCCTGCTCGTAGACCGCGAGGCCGTGGTGGCTCGGAATGTAGAGACGCTCCCCGTCGGCGCTCCAGGCGAGGCCATGGATGTGGGTAAGACCCACCTCAGCCCAGGCGCCGCCGCCACTCAGGAGCAGGATCGCGGCGAAACCGCGAAACATGGCCGAAGCCAGTGCCATCAGTTTGTTGCTCATTTCTTCCTCCAGTTGCCTTGTGAAATGGGCAGCGATCCGGTCGCTGCCATGAAAAAAACCGCACTGCGTTCATCCAATCTGCCCGAGCACCGGGAACTGCTTGAGGAGCCAGTAGCTGAACTCCGTCAACTTTCCCGTCACCATCGCCACACCCATCACCACCATCACAACACCGGCGGCGACCTGCAGTGGGCGCCCGGCATGACGCAGCACTTTCAGCCGACCGACCAGTTCGCGCATGAACACCGCTGACAGTACGAAGGGCACGCCCAGCCCCAGGGCGTAGGCGGAGAGCAGCCACATTCCGCCCGACACCGAACCCTGCATGGCGCTCGCGGTCAGGATGGCGCCGAGCACCGGTCCGATGCACGGCGTCCAGCCGAAGCCGAAGGCGACCCCAAGCACCAGCGAGCTTGCCGGGTGACCGCGGGCCAGATGCGGATGGAAGCGGAAATCCCGGTGAAACCACGAGACATGGCGGAACAGACCGAGCATGAACAGGCCGAAGGCGATGATGATCGCGCCGCCGACGAGGTTGGCCTCGTAGCGGTAGCGCAACAGCAAATGCCCGAGCGCGGTAGCGCTCGCGCCCAGCGCGATGAACACCGCGGAAAAGCCCAGCACGAAAAAGAGGCTCATGAGCCCGGCGTGAAGCCGGGTGCGTGCGTCCAACTGCGGCTCGGTTCCGTGCAGCGATTGTCCCGCGACATAGGAGACGTAGGCGGGCACCAGCGGCAGCACGCAGGGCGACAGGAAGGAGACGAGGCCGGCGGCAGCCGCGCCGGCGAATCCAAGCGTCGACGCTTCGATCATGGCGATTCACATTCGTTATGGATGAAGGCGGAAATTTCGGCGGGGCTTGCGAATACCACCTGTGCGCGGTCGCCGCCCATGCCTGCGCCGACGATGACCGGTTCGCCCTTGCGCGGGCCTTGTGGGGACGAGTCGGTCTTGAAGCGCAGGTTGAACTCCCAGAAGGGGTAGACGCGGCCTTCGCCGAGGGTGACGTGATAGGTGTCCCTGCAATGTCGGACGGCGCGCACGCGCTGGCCGGCATCGACGGACTTCAGGTCCGGCAGACCGGGCGTCTTCGGCGCCGAGATCTTCCCCTCCGATACCGCCCGCAGGTAGGCGATCAGGTCGCCGCGGGCGCGGGCGTCGGGCAGGCCGCGAAACGCCATCGCATTGCCGGGGATGAAGGCAGCGGGATCGTGCAGCCAGGCGTCCAGCGATTTCTCGTTCCACATCACGGCCGACTTGCGCAAGGCGTCCGAGTAACGCTGGAAGCCCTCGGCCGTGCCCGCCCGGCGGCCATGGATGGCCGAGAGGCTGGGGCCGGTGCGATGCTCGCCGGGGACGAGCGAATGGCATCTGGCACAGGCGCGGAATGCCTCCGCGCCGCGGCCCGCGTCGCCGGCGGCCAGCGCGACGATCGGAAAAAAGAGCGCGGCCACGGCCGCAAACGAACGTTGCATCGTCATGTGGAATTCCTCCTGGCTGGTCATGCGTTGCCGGCGCGTTACGCTCGGGCAAGCCTTCGGTCGGCCGTCGAGATCCGGTCGTGGATTCGATCCTGCTCGTGCGCTGGCTCCGGGGACTGTCATCGGCGATAACTCCCGCTGTCGCGTCCGCGCCGCCGCATCAACAGATAGGCAGCCGGGATCACGAACATCGACAGCAAGGGCGCGGTGATCATGCCGCCGACCATCGGCGCGGCGATGCGCTGCATCACCTCGCTGCCGGTGCCGGCGCCCCACATGATCGGGAACAGGCCGGCGAGAATCACCGCCACCGTCATCGCCTTGGGCCGCACGCGCAGCACCGCGCCTTCGCGGATCGCGTCGAGCAGGTCGGCCTCGCCGGTCCTGTTCTCATCTAGGCGCTCGAACCACGCCTGCTTCAAGTACAACAGCATGATCACGCCGAACTCGGCAGCCACGCCGGCGAGCGCGATGAAGCCGACCACGCCGGCCACCGACAGGTTGTAGTCGAGCAGGTAGAGCAGCCACACGCCGCCGACCAGGGCGAAGGGCAGCGTGGTCATGATCAGCAAGGCCTCGCCGAAGTGCTTGAAGCTCAGATACAGCAACACGAAGATGATCAGCAGCGTGAACGGCACCACCAGCTTGAGCTTGGCGGTGGCGCGTTCGAGGAACTCGAACTGCCCCGACCACGACACCGCGTAGCCCGGCGGCAGTGCGACCTGTTCGGCCACCGTGCGCTGCATGTCGCGCACCGCCGAGCCCAGATCGCGGCCGCGCAGGTCGACATACACATAGCCGGCCAGCCGCGCGTTCTCGCTGCGCAGCATCGGCGGACCGTCTGTGACGCGGATGTCGGCCACGTCGGCAAGCACGAGCTGTTGCCCGCGCGCGGTGATGATCGGCAGCGTGCGCAGTCCGGCGAGCGAATCGCGGATCTCGCGCGGGTAACGGACATTGATCGGGAAGCGCTGCAAGCCCTCGACCGTTTCGCCGATGTTCATGCCGCCGACCGCCGAACTGACCACCGACTGCACGTCGGCGATGTTGAGGCCATAGCGGGCCGCCGCCTCGCGCCGGATGTCCACGTCTACATAGCGCCCGCCGGTCAGGCGCTCGGCGAAGGCGCTGGTCACTCCCGGCACGTTCTTCAAGGCGCGCTCGATCTCGCCGGTCAGCCGGTCGATGGTGGCGAGCTCCGGCCCGAGCACCTTGACCCCCACCGGGCTCTTGATGCCGGTGGCGAGCATGTCGAGGCGATTGCGGATCGGTGGCACCCAGATGTTGGTCAGACCCGGTACGCGCACGATCTTGTCGAGTTCATCGACCAGCTTGACCGGCGTCATGCCGGGCCGCCACTGCTCGCGCGGCTTGAACTGGATGGTTGTCTCGAACATCACCAGCGGCGCGGGGTCGGTGGCGGTCGCCGCGCGCCCCGCCTTGCCATAGACGCTATTCACTTCAGGCACGCTCTTGATCAGGCGATCGGTCTGTTGCAAGAGCTCGGCCGCCTTGCCGGCGGACAGGCCCGGCAGCGCGGTGGGCATGTAGAGCAGGTCGCCCTCGTCGAGCGCCGGCATGAACTCGCTGCCGATGTGCTGCAAGGGCCACAGGCTCGCGAGCAGAACCACTACGGCCAGCGCCAGCGTCGCCTTGGGGAAGCGCAGCACGCCGTCGAGCAGCGGGCGGTAGGCCGCGATCAGGCCGCGATTGAGCGGGTTGGCCTGCTCGTCCGGAATCCGCCCGCGGATCAGATAGCCCATCAGCACCGGGATCAGCGTTACCGCCAGCCCGGCCGCGGCCGCCATGGCGTAGGTCTTGGTGAAGGCGAGCGGAGAGAACATCCGCCCCTCCTGCGCTTCGAGGGTGAATACCGGGATGAAGGAGAGGGTGATGATCAGGAGCGAGAAGAACAGCGCCGGGCCGACTTCCACCGCGGCGTCGCCGATCACCTGCCAGCGGGCTTCGCCTTGGAGCTTCTCGCCCGCATGCTCGTGCGCCCACGCTTCGAGGTGCTTGTGGGCGTTCTCGATCATCACTACCGCCGCATCCACCATCGCGCCAACGGCGATGGCGATGCCGCCGAGCGACATGATGTTGGCGTTGACGCCTTGTTGCTGCATGACGATGAAGGCCATCAGGATGCCCAGTGGCAGCGAGACGATGGCGACGAAGGCTGAGCGCAGGTGAAACAGGAACACCGCGCACACAACGGCGACGACGGCGAACTCCTCGATCAGCTTGTACGTGAGGTTGTCGATCGCGCGCTCGATGAGACCGGAACGGTCGTACACCGGGACGATCTCCACCCCTGCGGGCAGGCTCTTCTGCAGGATGGCGAGCTTGTCCTTCACCGCCTGGATGGTGGTAAGCGCGTTCTCGCCCGAGCGCATCACGATCACGCCGCCGACCGCTTCGCCCTCGCCGTCGAGCTCGCCGATGCCGCGGCGCATCTCCGGCCCGAGCTGGATGCGTGCCACGTCGCCGAGGCGTACCGACACGCCGGCATCGGTGGTCATCAAGGGGATCGCGCGGAAATCGTCCAGAGTTTGCAGATAGCCCGTAGCGCGCACCATGTACTCGGCCTCGCCCAGCTCCAGCACCGAGCCGCCGGCCTCCTGGTTGCCGCGGCGGATCGCCTCCACCACGCGGGCGTGCGGAATGCGGTAGGCCGCGAGCTGGTCCGGATCGAGCACCACCTGGTACTGGCGTACCATGCCGCCGATCGTCGCCACCTCGGCCACGTCGGGCACCGTCTTGAGTTCGAACTTGAGGAACCAGTCCTGCAGGGTGCGCAGTTGCGAGAGGTCCTGCGTGCCGGACCTGTCGACCAGCGCGTACTGGTAGATCCAGCCCACGCCGGTCGCATCCGGGCCGATCGATGAGGTGGCGCCGGGCGGGAGGCGCGACTGAGCCTGGTTGAGGTACTCGAGCACGCGCGTGCGCGCCCAGTACAGGTCCGTTCCGTCCTCGAACAGCACATAGACATAGCTATCGCCGAAGAACGAGAAGCCGCGCACGACCTTCGCGCCGGGCACCGACAGCATCGTCGTGGTGAGCGGATAGGTGACCTGGTTCTCGACCAGCTGTGGCGCCTGGCCCGGAAAAGTGGTGCGGATGATGACCTGCACGTCGGAGAGGTCGGGCAAGGCATCCAGCGGGGTGCGAATGAGCGAGACCACGCCCCAGGCCGTGACCATCACGGTCGCGAGCAGCACTAAGTATCGATTCGCGATGGACCAGCGGATGAGGTTCGCGATCACTGCGCACCCCCCGTTGCCATGCCCGCCACGGGCCGGATGCTGACGATCTGCGGGGCGTCGCCTTCCTGCATGCGGAATTCGATGTCGGCGTTGGCACCGTTGGTCACACCCGGTGGCAGGGCCACGCCCGGCGCCAGCCGGAAGTCCATGGTCATGCCCGGCCACTTCAGGCTCGGAATCGCCGGGTGCGTGAGTGTGAGCATGTCACCGTCTACCGCTTCGATGAGCGCCCCGGTTCGATGAGTGTCGGCAGCCGCGGGCGCCTCCTCTCCGAGACGCGCCTCGATGCCCTTGAGGCTCGCTTCTGAATCGATCAGGAACTGGCCGGACAGCACGACGCGTTGCCCCGCCTGCAAGCCCTGCCTGATCTCGGTCTGCCCGCCCGCTTCGATGCCGGTGACGACCTCGGCCGGACGGAAACGCCCGTCCTCCTCGGCCAGCATCACCAGCGTGCGCCTGCCGGTCGCGATGATCGCCTCGGTCGGCACGAGCAGGGTCTTGCTTTCCGGTTTGTCCGAAAAGCGCATCTGCACGAACATCCCCGGCACCAGGCGCGCGCCCGGATTGGCGAGCTCCATGCGCGCCTTGAAGGTGCGCGTCGCGGGGTTCACCTCCGGCAGCAGCGCCTGCACGCGGCCCTCGAAGTCCACGCCCGGCAGCGCCGGGCTCGCCGCGACGACCCGGTCGCCCGGCGCGAGCTGCGCGGCCTGGCTCTCGGGCACCTCGGCGTGGGCCCACACCGTTCCCAGGCCGTTGATGCGCGCCAGCGTCATGCCGGGCATCACCGTCATGCCTTCGCGCGCCATCAGATCGGTGACGACCCCGGCGATCGGCGCGCGTATCGTCAGCCGGGCCTGCACCTGGGCGGTCGATTCGACCCGGCGTATCTGAGCCTCGTCCATGCCGCTCTGGCGCATGCGGGCGCGCGCGGCGTCCACCAGCGTGCCCAGGTCGGTGCCCCGCATGCGGCGCAGCGACAGGAAGTCCTCCTGCGCGGCCACCCAGTCCGGTACATAGAGGTCGACCAGCGGCTGACCTTTGGTCACGCGATCGAGCGTCGCGCTTACGTGCAGCTTCTCGACGTAGCCCATCGCGCGGGCCTGCACGATCACCTGGTCGCGTTCGTTCCAGGCGATCGCACCCACCGCCGACACCGCCGACGCGAGCGTGCCCTCGGCGACCGCCGCGGTGCGCAAGCCGATGTTCTGCTGGATGCGCGGGCTGACGGTGACGGTACTGGCATCCGCGCCTTCGGCACCGGCATAGGCAGGTACCAGCATCATGTCCATGAAGGGCGACTTGCCCGGCGCTTCGAACTTCTTTCCGGGCACCATCGGGTCGTGGTAGTAGAGGATTTTCTTCCCGGTGAGCGGGTCAAGCACACCGGCCTTGAGGCCGTCCTCGATGTGGCGGCGCGTGGCGGCTTCGCCTTCGGGGATACCCCAGGTCGACGGATCGACAGTCGCGTCTGCGGAGGCCTTGTCACCCGACGCCGTGGCGGCTGCGGACATGGCCATCGCGCGCTGCGTGCCCAAGCGGTACAGGCCGAAGCCCGCGGTGCCTAGCACTCCTGCGGCCATCAGGGCGATCACGGTATTCTTGATTCTCATTGTCGGTGCTCCGGAATCTTCGTCTTGAGAGGCTGCGGTGCGGCGGCCGGATATTCCGCTTCGCCTGCGGGCGGAATCAAGTACTCGAGCTCGACCCACAGCCGGGCCGTTTCCATTTCAATGCGCAGCCGCTCGATGCGAATGTCGATTTCCATCCGGCGCGCCTCGAGCACACCCGACAGGGCACCACGGCCGCCGCGATAGGCGGCCAGCACGGCACGCGTGCGCTCGGCCGTGAGCGGGATCAGCGTCGCGTCGTAGTCGGCGAGCCGCTCGTGGTTGCTGCGCCAGGTGGCGTACCAGCGCTCGGTCTCGGCCAAGTGCGCGCGCGTCATCTCGGCGCGCTCGGCGCGCGCCTGCTCGGCCTTCGCGAGCCTGGCGGCCAGTTCGCGGTCCTGCCGGTTTCTCTGGTCCCACTGCAGCGGCACGCTGACGGCGATCGAGGCCATGTTGGAGAAGGCCGCGCCACGCTGGCTGTACATCAGCGACACGCTCCAGTCCGCGCGCTTGTCCTGACGGGCCACTTCGGCCTCGGCCCGGGCCACGGCTTCTTTCGAGGCCATCAGGGCGATGTCGGGGTGCCGGTCGAGCTGGTGCTCGAGCGTGTGCGCCGCCAGGCGCGTGTGCGAGATCGGCGGCGCGTCGCCCAAGGGTGCCGCGGCCAGCTCGCCCACCCAGCGCGCCAGAGCGGTGGTGGCGTTGGCCTCGCGCGCCTGTGCGTCGCGGATCCGATCCTCGATCCGCGCCACGCCCGAGCGCGCCATGAACACGTCGGCCTGCGGGCCGCGACCGCCACGGTAGGCCGCGTGGGCGGCCTCGATCTGCAAGGCCGCCTCGTCACGCTGCTTCGACAACAACGCGACCATCTGCTGCTGGTAGTAGCGGTCGAACCAAGCGAGCGCCGTGCCGCGTCGAAGGCTAACGAGTTGCATCGCGCGCGCGGCTTGCGCCGTGTCGGCCTCGCGCTCGAAACGCGCCGCGCGGGCATGGCGCTTGTCCTCGCGCGTGAAGGTCTGGGTCAAGCCGATCGAGCGCATGGTCATGAAGTCTTCGGTCAGGCTGAAGCGTATCGGCCCGTCGACGGGCAGGTTGTCGACAGACAGGCGCAGCGTCGGGTCGGGCAGCCGCTCCGCCGCGATGGCCATTTCGCGGGCCGATTGGGTAGCTGCATCCTGCGCGACCAAGGCATACGAGCGCTCCTGCGCTGCGCGCAAGGCAGCGTGCAGCGTCAGGGGTTGACCGGGAATTGCTGTCTGCGCCGCCGCCCAGCTCGAAAGACCGGCGACGAGCAGCGCGGCCCCCAGCGTGCGCAAGGTGCCCGTCCTGGGCGCGAACGCGTGTCTGAAGCGCACGCGCACGCGCTCCCTTTCCAATTGAGTTTGCATAGGCTGAATCCGAACGAGTCAGGTGCCGCAGCAGTGGCGGCGCGCACGAAACGTCGTCTCAGACCACGCGCGTTAAGGCACGGCCCGAAACGACAAACGGAAGAACGGAGTCAGCTGAAGGTCGGCGGTCGCCAGACGCCAGAGGGGTTGAAAGATGGCGTGACGAGATTGGCTGTCGGTACGAGAACGGGCGAAGCGGGAGCCTGCGTGGGGGCCTGAAGCAATGCGACTGTGCAAGCGTTCGACAGATTGCACTCTTGTCCAGTCTTGCACGGCTCGCCGGTCTTGGCCGCCGTTTCTGCGTCGTTGCAACAATCGCGGGCTGCAGCGGACGCATCCAGCATCACGGCGTGGGCGCCCCGCTCCATGGGGCAGGGTTGCTTGGAGACGTGCGCGTTCGCGATGCCCTGAAAGGCAACCGTGAGACAGAGCAAGAAGGCAATGAAGGCGCGCATCGAATGATCTTATCAGAAGGGCGAAGGCTGCGACGGCCGACCGATCGGACTGGAGCGCAAACTTCATCTGGCACGAGCGTCAGCTTCTAACAGGACTGAATCAATGGGATGGACGCCCCCACCCGAGTAGGCATCGATGTGCCAGAGTGGAAGCGCTGATCAACCACTCGAAACGAAGGAGGCGTCCACCATGGAGATTACGACAATCGGAGTCGACCTGGCCAAGAGCGTATTCCAGGTGCACGGGGTCGATCAGCGCGGCAAGACGGTCCTGCGCAAACAGCTCAGGCGCGACCAAGTGGCCAAGTTCATGGCCAACATGCCGCCCTGCCTGGTGGGTATGGAAGCTTGTGGCAGCGCGCATCACTGGGCGCGCAAGATGCAGAGCTTCGGGCACACCGTCAGGCTCATGTCGCCGCAGTTCGTGAAGCCCTACGTGAAGACCAACAAGAACGACGCTGCGGATGCCGAAGCGATCTGCGAGGCCGTTGCACGGCCGAACATGCGATACGTGCCGATCAAGAGTGTCGAGCAGCAGGCGGTGCTGTCGTTGCACCGGGTTCGGCAGGGCTTCGTCTCGGCGCGCACTGCGCAGGCGAACCAGATCCGAGGATTGCTTGCCGAGTTCGGCCTGGTGCTTCCGAAGGGAATCGGCACGTTGCGCAATCAGTTGTGGGGGCTCGTCGAGAAGGCAGGCGATGAGCTGCCGGAAGTGTTCCAGCGGCTGATGCGGCGTCTCTATGAAAACTTGGTGGAACTGGATCGGCAAGTGGATGAACTCGAGGCGCAGATCAAGCAATGGCACCGCAGCTGTGAGCTGAGCCAGCGCTTGGAGCAGATTCCAGGGATCGGGCCACTCACCGCCACGGCGTTGGTGACATCGATCGCCGACGCACGCAGCTTCAAAAATGGCCGGCAGCTGGCCGCATGGTTGGGCCTTGTCCCGCGGCAGCACTCCAGCGGTGGGAAGCCGACACTGTTGGGCATCAGCAAGCGCGGTGACGTTTACTTGAGAACCTTGCTGATCCACGGCGCACGCGCCGCGATTCTGGCGGCGAAGCGGCATGCGAAGTCGAATCCCTGGCTGAGCAATTTGCTCAGCCGACGAAATCCGAATATTGCTGCCGTTGCTTTAGCGAACAAGAACGCAAGAACCGTCTGGGCCTTACTCGCCCACGACCGGCAGTTCCGGGTCGATTACGTGCCGAGATTGCCAACCGCGTAACTCGAACCGAACCCACGCAGGAGCGAACAGGAAGCATTTCCACCGATTGCTCTGGCAATCATGCAGTGATGGCGAAACAGGTAAGACCGTGGTTGACCAAACCCATCCGGGGCGACGCACTTCGAGTGCATTGAATCGATCGGGACTCAACCAGCGCATTCCATCAGGGACAGCGGTTTTGCCGCAGCGAAAGTCCGAATGTACGGCTGCAAGCTTGCCTTCCCACCATCATCAAGTGAATGCTGGGCAAATCGGGGGCGTCCATGTACGGCCCCGGTTTCCTAGACACCCTGTAGCCTCATGAAGGAGGTGCAACGGAACTCATCGCCCAGTTGTCCCTTCATCCAGCTGCACGCCATTCCGCGGTCGTTCTTCAAGTGGCCGATCACCGGTTCCACGGCTTGCCGGCGCTTGAGCCATCTGCGCTGGCGCGTTGTCAGCCGATTGGCCTTGCCACGGTGGCTGATGTCCACGCCCGGGATGTCTATACCGCGATAGCCCAGTTCCGAAGCGAGGGCTCTTGGCTGCCCCCCAAGTAGCTGTGGTGACCGTGTCCCCTGTCAGCAAAAGGGCTTGCGCATGGTCTTCATCTAGTCGATGTCATTTTCCATGCACGCGGCTCAGAGATCTTAGTTCGTCCAAGTAGTCCGCCCATTTCTGCATCAGCGCCCTCCGCTCTGGCAGGTACTCGGCGAAGTTGTAGGACGCGCTCACCTTGTTCCGCTCACCGTGAGCCAATTGCCGTTCAATCACCGCGTGGGAATAGCCCAACTCATGAAGGAGCGTCGACGCCATAGATCGGAAGCCGTGTCCGGTCATTTCGTCCTTTGAGTAGCCCATGCGACGGAGCGCCGCATTGACAGTGTTTTCGCTCATCGGTCGTGCCCGGGATCGCTCACCCGGGAATACGAAACGCCCGTGTCCGGTAAGCGGCTCGATTTCCTTCAGGATGGCAATCGATTGCTGTGACAGCGGAATAATGTGCTGCTCACCCATCTTCATTTTTGCGGCGGGGATACGCCATTCGGCACGCTCCAGGTCGAACTCGACCCATTCTGCGTGGCGCAACTCGCCAGGCCGGACAAATACCAGCGGCGCCAGACGAAGGGCAATCCGCGTAACGAAGCTCCCTGTGAAGCCGTCGATGGCGCGAAGCAGGGCACCAACTTCTTTCGGGTCCGTTATGCTCGCGTGATGGCGCACGCTTGGCGGCGGCAGGATGTCCCGCAGTTCGATGTCGCGTGACGGGTCTCTCTCGCACAGGCCATGGCCGACGCCGTATCGGAAGATGCGCCCGCACAGATTGTGTGTGCGCTTGGCAATGTCCAGTGCGCCGCGACCTTCGATTCGGCGGAGTATTGCTATAAGGTCAGGCGCCGCGAGTTCGGCGATTGGCCGTCGTCCCATCCACGGGAACACGTCGCCCTCGAGCATGGCCAGGTGCTTTGCTCTGGTGTTTTCGGTGAGGGTTGGTGCCACCTTGGTGATCCAGGTCCTGGCGACAGCCTCGAAGCTGGCATCACCTGCAATGCGCGAGCGTTCCCTCGCGGCCTTCTTCTCTGCTGACGGATCGACGCCGTCCGCGATCATCTGCCTTGCCTGCGCCGCCTGCTTGCGAGCGACAGGGCCGCGCACATCGGGGTACTTCCCCAGCGCCAGCATCTTCTCCTTGCCGGCGAAGCGATAGCGCAGGCGCCATAGCTTTCCACCGGCCGGGGATACTTCCAGGTGCAGACCGCCACCGTCGGCCAACTTGTAGGCCTTTTCGCGGGGCTGGGCGTTCTTGATCTCTTTGTCCGTCAACATCTTGACACCTTGCGGGTAGATTTTCGGGAATAAAGCGCCGAATACGGAATCTACCCTCAAATCTACCCGCAGAATAGTCTAGCTGTCGGTAGTTTGCGCTGTCCTTTCATAGACGAAAAAACGGGTTTTATGCTTGATATTGCAGGATTTTGTCGACATTCATGGCTTGCCATGGATCAGTGATTGGTGCCCGGAGCGGGAGTCGAACCCGCACGCCTCGCGGCTCCGGATTTTAAGTCCGGTGTGTCTACCGATTTCACCACCCGGGCAGATGCCGGCTGCCGCCGTCAGTGATCGCGATCGCGCTCCTGTTCCGGCAGCACGATGTTGACTTCGAGCACCTCGTAGTTGTCCTGCTTCTCGAGCTGGACCTTGATGTCGTCCGGATTGACCTTGACGTATTTCGAGATGACCTGAATCAGGTCGCGCTGCAGGTCCGGCAGAAAGTCGGGACCGTCGCCGCCGCCGACGTGCTCGCGGGCGATGATCAGCTGCAGGCGCTCCTTGGCGATCGACGCGGTACGCTTCTTCTCGCCGAACAGGTAGGAGAGCAGTGACATGACTTACTTCCCTCCGAAGAGGCGCTTGAGGATGCCCGGCTTGTCGTAGTCCACGAAGCGCAGCGGGCGCTCTTCCTGCAGGAAGCGGGCGACCACGTCCTGGTAGGCCTCGGAGACGTCCGTGCCCTTGAGGTGGATCGCCGGCGTGCCCTGGTTGGAGGCATGGAGCACGTTCTCGGATTCCGGGATCACGCCGATCAGCGGCACCCGCAGCAGTTCCTGGATGTCCTTGTACGACAGCATCTCGCCGTCATCGACCCGCTTCGGCGAATAGCGGGTGACCAGCAGGTGCTCCTTGACCGGGTCGCGGCCTTCCTGGGCGCGACGCGATTTCGACTGCAGGATGCCGAGGATGCGGTCCGAGTCGCGCACCGAGGAGACCTCCGGGTTGGAGACCACCAGGGCTTCGTCGGCGAAGGTCAGGGCCAGCACGGCGCCGCGCTCGATGCCGGCCGGGGAGTCGCAGACGACGAAGTCGAAGGCCATGTGTTCGAGTTCCTGCAGCACCTTCTCGACCCCTTCCTCGGTCAGCGCGTCCTTGTCGCGGGTCTGGGAGGCGGGCAGGATGAACAGGTTCTCGGTGTTCTTGTCCTTGATCAGGGCCTGGGTCAGCTTGGCTTCGCCGTTGATCACGTTGACCAGGTCGTAGACCACGCGGCGCTCGCAGCCCATGATCAGGTCGAGGTTGCGCAGGCCGACGTCGAAGTCGATGACCGCGGTCTTGAAGCCGCGCAGCGCGAGGCCAGATGAGAATGCAGCACTCGTGGTGGTCTTGCCGACCCCACCTTTGCCCGAAGTTACGACGATTACGCGCACGATGACCTCTTGTCCTTGTGTTCCGGTGGGGCTGGTCTAGTCCAGCGATAGTGGCTCTACGTTCAGTTCCTGCCGGTCGCCGCTCTCGCGCAGCCGGACCTGGGTGGCCCGGCCGGCGACGGCGGGCGGTATCCCGCGTTCGAAGGTGCGATAGACGCCGGCGATCGAGACCAGCTCGGGACCGAAGTTCGAGCTGAACACGCGGGCGCGGACATCGCCGTGGGCGCCGGCCAGCGCGCGTCCGCGCAGTGGGCCGTAGCAGTGGATGCTGCCGTCGGCGATGACTTCGGCGCCGGGGCTGACGCCGCCCAGCAGCACCAGGTCGGCGTTGCGGGCATAGATCTGCTGGCCCGATCGCAGCGGCCGATCGATGAACATCGTCGGTGCCACGGTCGGGGTCGGCGGCGTGGCCGGTGTCGGTGCGGGCGGGGGGGGCGGCTGCGGTTCGGGGGCGGCGACCGGGCGGGCCTCGGCAGCCGCCGGCGAGGCGCGGGCATGTTCCGGCGCCAGGATCGCGATTCCAGCGTGCCTGGCGCTGGCGACGAGTGCTTCGGGCAGGTTGCAGACCGCGATCGGCTGCGTGCGATAGCGCCGAAGCAGGCTCATCAGTCCGGTCCAGTCGACCCGTGCAGGGACCTGGGGCAGGGCTGCGAAGTCGAGCACCAGGGGTTCGCCGCTGAAGAAATCTGGCATGCCGCCGAGCATCACGTGCAGTGCATCGGCGAGCTTTGCCGGCTCGGTCTCGCGCAGCAGCGCGACCATGACGCCGAGGTTGCTGTCGCAGAATTCGACGGGCTTGGGTGCTGATGCGTCGGTCATTGGCGTCGGGACTGCCGGCTAAATCGGTGAAGTCTACTTTTCGCTGCTGTCGCGGGCAAGTTGGCACGCCCCGCGGCGTCGCTCACTGCAGGGTCGGCGGATCGTCGATCAGGGCGCGGAGCTCGTCTGCGTCGAAGACGTACTCGTGGTTCGACAGTTCGTCCTGGATCCGTGCCTCGCCCTGTTCGTCGATGATGCGTTCGATCTCCTCGCGGCCGAGGCTGCGCAGCACGTCGGCGATGCGTTCGCGGTCGCGGGGCCAGTCGTGGCGCAGCGGTCGGCCTGCAAACAGGCGCACGGTCTCTTCGTGGAACAGTCGCCGAAGCAGGTCCTCGCAGTCGAGTCGCAGCAGTTCGTCACCGGTGACGGTGGCGGCGAGCTGGTGCACCCGCGCCCAGCCGTCGGCGTCGTGCTCGTCAGCGCCCGGCAGCTTCTGCACGAACAGGCAACTTGCGCTGTCGCCGTCGGCGGCGAGCCACAGGCCGGTCTGCTGCTGCTCCGAGCGCGCCAGGTAATGGGAGAACATCGCGGCCACCGAGTCGCCTTCGATCGGCACGAAGCTCTGGTAGGGGCGGTCGAGGCCGGCGACGTCGAGGGTCAGCATCAGGCGGCCGTCGGCGAACAGCCGGGCCGGCGGCAGAGCGGGATCGAAGTCCTGCGCGCGGGCGTGGCCGCGAATGTTCAGGCTGGCGTCGCAATCGACCACCAGCAGTTCGATCGGGCCATGGCCCTGCAACTGGAAGGTCAGGCGGCCCGGCTGCTTCAGGTTGCCGGCGATCACCGCGGTCACCGCGGCGACTTGGCCGAGCACCTTCGCCAGCGCCGGTGGATAGGCCCGCCCGTGCTGCATGCGCCGCCATACGTCGCCGAGGCGGGCGACGGCACCGCGGATCTCGAGATCCTCGAATAGGAAGCGGCGGACATAGCTGTCGCCGACCGGCTCAGTCATCGCGTCGCCCCAGAAAACTCGAGAAGGTGGACGGCGCAAAGCCGACCAGCAGATGGCCGTCGTCGGTCTCGACCACCGGGCGCCGGATCAGGCTCGGATTGTCCTGCATCAGCTGCACCGCCGCCGACTGGGTGTCGATCTCGCGCTGCTCCGGCGACAGCCGGCGCCAGGTCGTGCCCCGCGTATTGACCAGCGTGCGCCAGCCCAGCACCTTGCACCAGTCGTGCAGGCGCTGCGAATCGATGCCGGCCTTGCGGTAGTCGTGAAAGTCGTAGGCGACGTCGTGCTCGTTCAGCCAGGCGAAGGCCTTCTTCATCGTGTCGCAGTTGCGGATGCCGTAGATCGTCGTCATGCCGGGTCGGTGCAAAGCCGTGAAAGGGCGGATTCTATCGCTTCAGCGCGCGCGCCAGCGCGTCGGCCATCGCGCCGGCCGGCGCCGAGCGGCCGTCCGCGCGGGGCGCGCGCTTTTGCGCGTGCTTGCGTTCCCTCGGCGCTTCCGCTGCCGGGCGCGTGGCCGGCGCCGCCTCGTTCAAGCGCATCGTCAGTGCGATGCGCTTGCGCACGGTGTCGACCTCGACCACCTTGACACGAACGATGTCGCCGGCCTTGACCAGTTCGCGCGGGTCGCGCACGAAGCGCTCGGACATCGCCGAGATGTGCACCAGGCCGTCCTGATGGACGCCGATGTCGACGAAGGCGCCGAAGTTGGTGACGTTGGTGACCACGCCTTCGAGCTGCATGCCGGGGCTGAGGTCGGCCGGTTTCTCGACGCCTTCGCGGAAGCGCGCGGCGCGAAACTCCGGGCGTGGGTCGCGGCCGGGCTTGTCGAGCTCGGCGAGGATGTCGCGCACGGTCGGCAGGCCGAAGCGCTCGTCGGTGAAGGATTGCGGGTCGAGCGCGGCCAGTGCCCGGCTGTCGCCGATCAGTTCGCGCGCACCGCGCCCGAGGCGCGCGAGGATGCGTTCGACCACCGGGTAGGATTCCGGATGGACCGCGGAGGCGTCGAGCGGATCGTCGCCGTCCATGATGCGCAGGAAGCCGGCGGCCTGCTCGAAGGTGCGCTCACCCAGGCGCGGCACGTCGCGCAGCGCGCGGCGCGCGCGGAACGGGCCGTGGCTGTCGCGATGGGCGACGATGTTGGCGGCGAGCGAGGCGTTGAGGCCGGAGACGCGCCCGAGCAGCGCGGCCGATGCGGTGTTCACGTCCACGCCGACCGCATTGACGCAGTCCTCGACCACGGCATCGAGGCGCCGGGCCAGCGCCGGCTGGCTGAGGTCGTGCTGGTACTGGCCGACGCCGATCGACTTGGGGTCGATCTTCACCAGTTCGGCCAGCGGATCCTGCAGCCGGCGTGCGATCGACACCGCGCCGCGCAGGCTGACGTCGAGTTCCGGGAATTCGCGGGCGGCCAGTTCGGAGGCGGAATAGACCGATGCACCGGCCTCCGAAACCACCACCTTGGTCAGCCCCAGCTTCGGTTGCAGGCGGATCAGATCGGCCACCAGGCGGTCGGTTTCGCGCGAGGCGGTGCCGTTGCCGATCGCCACCAGGTCGACGCCGTGGCGGCCGGCCAGCGCCGCCAGCGTCGCGATCGCGCCTTCCCAGTCGCGGCGCGGCTCGTGGGGGTGGATGGTCGCGGTATCGACCAGCTTGCCGGTGCCGTCGACGACCGCGACCTTGACCCCGGTGCGCAGGCCCGGGTCGAGGCCCATGGTGGCTCGCGGTCCGGCCGGAGCCGCCAGCAGCAGATCCTTCAGGTTGTCGCCGAAGACGCGGATCGCCTCCTGTTCGGCGCGCTCGCGCAGGGCCGACAGCAACTCCAGTTCGAGGTGCAGCGAGAGCTTGACCCGCCAGGCCCAGCGCACCGTGTCGCGCAGCCAGCGATCGGCCGGACGGCCGTCGTCGCGAATGCCGAAGCGGGCCGCAATGCGCGCTTCGCACGGATTCGGCGTCGTCGCTGCGCTGCCATCGGGCGGGTCGCTGTCGAGGCCGAGCGCGAGCCGCAGGATGCCTTCGTTGCGTCCGCGCAGCATCGCCAGCGCGCGATGCGACGGCACCCGCGACCAGGCTTCGCGGAAGTCGAACCAGTCGCGGAACTTGGCGCCGTCGTGCTCCTTGCCTTCGATCACGGTCGATGCCAGCACGCCGTGCTCGGTCAGGTAGCTGCGCAAGCCGGCGAGCAGGGCGGCATCTTCGGCGAAGCGCTCCATCAGGATCTGGCGGGCGCCGTCGAGCACGGCCTTGATGTCGTCGAAGCCGGCCTCGGCATTGACGAAGGCGGCCGCTTCGCGTTCCGGGTCGAGACCGGGGTCGGCCAGCAGGCGATCGGCCAGCGGCTCGATGCCGGCCTCGCGGGCGATCATCGCCTTGGTGCGCCGCTTCTTGCGGTAGGGCAGGTAGAGGTCCTCGAGCGCCTGCTTGGTGTCGACCGCGCGCAGCGCCTGCTCGAGGGCCGCGTCGAGCTTGCCCTGCTCGCGTACCGACTCGATCACCGCAACGCGGCGGTCCTCCAGTTCGCGCAGATAGCCCAGGCGTTCCTCGAGCAGGCGAAGCTGGTTGTCGTCGAGGCCACCGGTGGCCTCCTTGCGGTAGCGGGCGATGAAGGGCACGGTGGCGCCTTCGTCGAGCAGGCGCACGGCGGCGACAATCTGGCCGGCGTTGGCGTTCAGTTCGGCAGCGAGCCGGTTTTCGATCGGTGCAAGCATGAGCCGTTAGGAATTTGACAGGGGCGCGGATCTTGCCGAACTTCAGGGCGGGCGCGCAAGTCGCCGGGTCAGCGGTTGATCGCCTGGGCGAGCCGCGCACGATAGGTGCGCAGCGCGGGGTGGCGTGGCGGCATCAGGTTGAAGACGTCGAGCATCGTGCGTCGGCCGGCATCGTCGTCGAAGCCGCGATCCCGTCGCACGACCTCGAGCAGGGCCTCGAGCGCATCTTCCCAGTGCTCGTCGGCTGCCAGCCGTCGGCCCAGCGCGAGCCTCGCCGCAAGATCCTCCGGATCGGCCGCGACCCGTGCCTCGAGGGTCTTCCTGTCGTCGTCGGCACCGACGCCGGTAGCGAGCGACAGACGGGCGTTGAGCGCCTTGACGCGATCCTCGTCCCGCGCACGGTACTGCAATGCACGCAGCCATTCGCCGGCCTCGTCGGTACGCCCCTCGGCGATCAGCAGATCAGCCAGTTCCAGCTGGGCGCTCTCCAGTTCCGGTTCGGCAGCGAGGGCTTCGCGCAGCAGCGCTTCGGCGCCCGCGGTGTCGCCGGCGGCGCGCAGCGCGGTCGCGCGGGTCACCAGCGCCTCGTTGGGCGACGGCAGCCAGCGCGCGATGAATTCCCGCAGGGCGCCCTCGGGCAGGGCACCGGAGAATTCATCCACCATCCGGCCGTCGACGAAAGCCTTGACGTTCGGGATGCTGCGCACCGCGTAGTGGGCCGACAGTTCCTGCTCGACGTCGGCGTTGATCTTGGCCAGGCGCACGCGGCCATCGAAACTGTCGACAACCTTCTCCAGCACCGGCGTCAGGCTGCGGCAGGGGCCGCACCATTCGGCCCAGAAATCCACCAGCACGAGCGCTTGCCGTGAGGCTTCGACGACTTCCCGGTGAAAGTCCGCGGTGGAAACGTCTTTGCTGTAACGGCTCATCGATTGCTCCTTGCTTGGTTGCTACGGTGGTGCGTCATGCAGGGCACGTGGGGCCGGCGAGGTTCAGATCAAGCCCGCAGCACGGGACAGGTCCACCAGGGTCTGGCGGCCGAGCCAGCGTTCGCCGGCGGCCAGTTCGCGGGCACGGCCGGCGAGCGCGGCCTCGACGCACAGCATCCGGCGAAATTCGCCGGCGGCCATGTCCGGCAGTTGCTCCGAGGCCTGCTGCCACGGGTTCCAGACCACCACGTCGGGAAAACCTTCCGACTGGATGGCCAGGCTTCGGGCGCCGTCGCGCAGCAGCAAGGGCCCTTCGACGTCGGTGTAGATGCGGTCGGTCAATGCCTCGACGGCAATGTGATCGCCACTGTCGACGTGGCGCTCGCCGCCGCGGGCGCTGTCACGATAGCTCTGGCGGGCAAGGCCTTCGAGGCGCGCCCGCTCGACCTCGGCGACGCGCAGGTAGGTGTGCAGCGCAGCCGTGAATGCGAAGGCGCCATGGCCGGTGTTGACCGCCTCGAGCTCGATCGACAGGCGCTCGCCCTCGATCAGCACCGTCAGTTCGAGTTCGAAGGCGAACGGCCAGTGGGCGAGGGTGCTTTCGTCGTCGGTGATGCGCAGCGTCGCGAGGGCATAGTCGCCGTTGCTGCGGACCTCGACCGGGGTCCACGGGCGGGTGCGGACCAGGCCGTGGCGGGGCAGTCGCCCCTGGGCTGCGAACTGGGGCCAGCATACCGGCACGCCGCCTCGAATCGCGGTGCTGCCGTCGAAGCGGGCGCGCTCGGAGAGAAACAGCCATTCGCTGCCGCCGGCCGGGCACCACGACACCAGCTGGCCGCCGAACAGCGTGATCACCGCGCGGGCGCCGCCGGCATCCAGTGTCAGTGCCGGTTGGCCGTGGAAGTCGATGGTGTGGCTGCGATCCATGCCGGTTCCTCGATGTGCGGATTCGCGCGGGCCAGTCATGCGTGGCCGGCCAGTTCGGCATGGCGAAAGCAGGACAGCAGGTGATCATTGACCATGCCGGTGGCCTGCATGTGGGCGTAGCAGATGGTGCTGCCGACGAAGCGAAAGCCGGCGCTCTTCAGGGCCTTGCTCATGGCGTCGGAGGCCGGTGTCGTCGCCGGCACCTCGGCCAGCGTGCGCCAACGGTTGACGCGCGGGCGGCCGTCGACGAAATCCCACACGAAGCGGTCGAAGCTGCCATGCCGGGCCTGCAGTTCGAGAAAGGCCCGGGCATTGCCGATGGTGGCACGGATCTTGGCGGGGTTGCGGACGATGCCGGCGTCCTGCAGCAGGGCGTCGACGTCGGTTTCGGTGAAGTCCGCCACCGTGGCCGGGTCGAAGCCGGCGAAGGCGCGGCGGTAGCCTTCGCGCTTGCGCAGGATGGTGATCCACGACAGGCCGGCCTGGGCGCCTTCGAGCACGACGAACTCGAACAGCTTGCGCTCGTCATGCACCGGCACGCCCCACTCGTCGTCGTGGTAGCGCACATAGAGCGGATCGTCGCCGCACCAGCCGCAGCGGCCGCGCTCCGCCACAGGCGATTCGACGCGCTCGCGGCGCAGGCCGTCCACCATCAGCACCAGCCCGCTGCGCTCGTCGGCGGAAAGATCCCGCCAGTGCCGCCCCTCGAGGCCGGCAGAAAGTGCGTAGGCCAGGTTCAGCGAAGGCTTGCGGCCGGCCGCCAGCAAGCGGCGGAAGGTTTCGGCCACGCCGAGCCGGCGCAGGGTGTCGATGTCGTCGATGCCGACTTCCGACAACCAGGCGGCGGAACGCGGGCCGAGGTTGGGCAGCTGCGCGAGCGGGGCACGGGGCATGGTGCGAATTCGTCGTCAAAGGCCGAATTCTGCCGTTCGCCCGGGCGAAAGACAAAACGCCGCCCGCCGGCGGCGTCGGCCGCGGCGCTGGCGGCTCAGAATTGCTGCAGCGACAGCACCCCGAGCTTGACGGTGTTGTCTTCCGGGTCGTTCGACAGCACGAAGCCGAGGTTCTGGACGAAACGCAGCATGCGCTCGTTCTCGGACAGGAAGACGCCGTTCATGTACTTCAGGCCACGGTCGCGGGCGGTCTCGATGAGGATGCCCATCAGCCGGCGTGCGAGACCACGGTGTTGCCACTCGTCGGCGACCACCACCGCGAATTCGCAGGACTCGGCGTCGGGATTGACCGCATAGCGGCAGACGCCGACCTGCACTTCGCCGTCCGCGCCGCCTTCGCCGTCGTCGGCCGGCACGGTCGCGATGAAGGCCATCTCGCGGAAATAGTCGATCTGCGTCATGCGCACGACCATCGCCGGCGGCAGTTCGCGGACGGTGTTCATGAAGCGGAAATACTTGGTCTGCGGCGAGAGCTTGCGCACGAATTCGATCTCGTTCTCGGCATCCTCGGGCTTGATCGGGCGGATCGTGACCTCGGTGCCCTCGGACTGCCAGGTGCTGATCAGGTGCGACGGATACGGGTGGATCGCCATGTGCGAATAGCGATCGGCGCCCGGCGCGACGTTGTCGACGACGATGCGCGCGTCGACCGCGACCGCGCCGTGCTCGTCGACGATCAGCGGATTGATCGTCAGTTCGCGGATCCACGGCAGTTCGCAGATCATCTCCGAGGCCCGCAGCAGCACGAACTCGAGCGATTCCATGTCGGCCGCCGGCATCGTCCGGAACTCGCCGAGCATCGGCGCGATCCGGGCCGACTTGATCAGGTCGCGGACGAGATAGGGATTGAGCGGCGGCAGCGCGACCGAACGGTCGCGGTGCACATCGACGCGGTTGCCGCCCTCGCCGAAGGTCACGACCGGGCCGAAGACCGCGTCGCGGGTGCTGCCGACCATCAGTTCGCGGCCGTTCGGCTTGGACACCATCGGCTCGATGGCGACGCCGTTGACGGTGGCCTCCGGGTGGTTCTTGCGGATGCTGTCGAGAATTTCCTGATAAGCCGAGCGCACCGCCGCGAGATTGTTGAGGTTCAGGCGGACGCCGCCGGAATCGGTCTTGTGGGTGATGTTCGGCGAATCGATCTTCATCACCACCGGCAGGCCGATCTCCTCGGCCAGCACCATCGCCTCGGTCGCCGAGCGGGCGATCACGGTCTGTGCGATCGGGATGCGGAAGGCGGCGAGCAGCGCCTTGGATTCCATCTCGTTGAGCACCTTGCGGCGCTCCGACAAGGCGGTCTCGATCACCAGCCGCGCACTTTCGATCGACGGCGCGCGCAGATGCGACAGCGACGCCGGCGTCTGCACCAGCAGCTTCTGGTTCTTGTAGTAGGCGGAGATCTGGCTGAACAGCTCGACCGCGGGCTCGGGCGTGCGCTGCGACGGCAGCTTGGCCTCGAGGAACAGGTGGCGCGATTCGAGCATCATCTCGCGCCCGATCCAGCAGGCGAGAATCGGCTTGTCGGCCGTCTTGTCGATCTCGATGACGGCGCGCGCGACGTCGGTTGGCGAGGTCAGTGCCTGGGGTGACATGATCACCAGCACGCCATCGACGTTGGCGTCCTCGAGCACGGTGCTCAGGGTCTTGCCGTAGCGCTCGGCATCGGCATCGCCGAGGATGTCGATCGGATTGCCCCGCGACCAAGCCTTGGGCAGGAATTCGTTGAGTTTGGCGACGGTCGCCTCGGACAGCTGGGCGAGTGGAATGCCGAGGTCGGCGGCGCGGTCGGCTGCCATCACCGCCGGTCCGCCACCGTTGGTGATCACCAGCAGGCGGTCGCCGCGGGGGTGGAAGTTGGTAAACAGCGCGTTGGCCGCGGCGAACATCTGGCCGATGCTGTAGAGACGCACCGCACCGGAACGGCGCAGGGCGGCGTCGAACACCGCGTCCTCGCCGACCATCGCGCCGGTGTGCATCAGCGCGGCGGCCGATCCGGCGGCATTTCGCCCGACCTTGATCACCAGCACCGGCTTGACCCGGGCGGCGCCGCGCAAGGCGCTCATGAAGCGGCGGGCGTCGCGCACGCCTTCGACGTAGAGGAAGATACTCTCGGTGCGCGAGTCCGACATCAGGTACTCGACCACTTCGCCGAAATCGATGTCGCTGGATGCGCCCAGCGAGATCACGTTCGAGAAGCCCACGTTGTTGGGCTTGGCCCAGTCGAGGATCGCCGTGCATAGCGCGCCGGACTGCGACACCAGCGCGATCGAACCCTTGTGGGCGTTGCCCTGGGCAAACGAGGCGTTGAGGCCGATATCGGGCCGGATCATGCCGAGGCAGTTCGGTCCGAGAATGCGGATGCGGTGCCGCCGCGCGTTCTCGAGCACGGCGCGCTCCAGGGCGGCGCCGCGCGGCCCACTCTCGGCGAAGCCGGCGGACAGGATCACCAGCGACTTGGTGCCGGCATGGCCGCAGGCATCGACGATCGCCGGGACGGTGGCCGCCGGGGTCGCGATGACCGCCAGGTCGAGACGGTGTGGAACTTCGTCCACCGACTTGTAGCAAGGCTGGTCGAAGACCTTTTCGCGGTTCGGATTGATCGCGAACAGCCGTCCCTTGAAGCCGGCGTCCAGCATGTTGCGAAAGACGATCGAGCCGATCGAGCCTTCGCGATCGCTCGCTCCGATGATGCCGACCGAGCGGGGCTCGAACAGCGGTGTCAGGTAGTGTCTTTCCTTCATCTGGGAGCCTTGGTGTGGGGCGTGCCGGGGGTCACGGGTGGCGGTGCGGCAGCACCGGCCCATGGGCCGCGGCCCGCCGACTGCGATTTTCTGCCTCGCAACATGCACGCGGCATCACGACGATATCGTCCATTGTCGTCGGCGCTTGAGTCTCGCACGCCGCATATTGCAACGCACAAGCCGAATTCTTGCACATCTGCGTGGACCTGGGCCATTTCGTCGCACACAGGCGACAAGCTGCGGACGATACCGGTTGCGCGTTGCCGCCGTTTGTGCTGCCCGGGCGACACGATCCCGCTCATCCGAGCGTGAAATAGAAACGCGCACCCTCGCCGGGTGCGGATTCCGCCCACACCCGCCCGCCGTGGCGCTGGATGATGCGCTGGACCGTGGCCAGTCCAATGCCCGAGCCTTCGTACTGGCTGTGGCGGTGCAGGCGCTGAAACGGCTGGAACAGCTTGCCGGCATGGTTCATGTCGAAGCCGGTGCCGTTGTCGGCGACGCAGTAGGCAAGCTGGTCGTCGCGACGCTCGGCCAGGAAACGCAGTTTGGCGACCTCGCGCTCGGCGCTGAACTTCCAGGCGTTGCGCAGCAGGTTCTCCATCACCACCCGGATCAGCACGCGGTCGGCCTGGACCACGAGACCGGCGGTCACCTCCAGGTCGGTGCGTCGCTCGGGGGCCTCGGCACGCAGCTCGTCGACGATCTGGATCGCCATCTCGGACAGGTCCACCGACTCCTTGCGCAAGGTCTGCCGGGTAAGTCGGGCGAGTTCGAGCAGATCGTCGATCAGGTTGGCCATGCGGTGGCTGGCCGCCCGGATGCGCTGAAGGTATTGCATCGCGAGGGTGTCGAGGCGCTCCCGGTAGTCTTCCTCGAGGACATGGGCGAAACCGTCGATGGCGCGCAATGGCGCGCGCAGGTCGTGCGAGACCGAGTACGAGAAGGCCTCCAGTTCCCGGTTCGACGCCTCCAGTTCAGCGGTGCGCAGCTGCACCCGGTTTTCGAGTTCGTGGTTGATGTTCTTCAGCGTCAGTTCGGCGATCTTGCGGGTCGAGATGTCGTCGAGCGAGCCGTTGATGCCGACCACGCTGCCGTCGGGCGATGGCACCGGACGGGTCGTCGCCTCGATCCAGCGGATCTCGCCGCCAGCGGTGCGCAGTCGCAATTCGGCTTCGAAATGACTGCCCGGCGTACTCAGCATGTGGGCGACGCGACGCTGGAACTTGGTGCGATCGTCCGGGTGGAGGAACTCCTCGAGCGGCGCACCGAGGCTCTCGGCGATGCCGAAGCCCGAGATCTTCGGCCAGGCGCTGTTGAGGAAGGTCAGGCGACCGTCGGTGTCGGTCTGGAAGATCACTTCGTTCACCGATTCCACCACGTCGCGGTAGCGTGCCTCGCTCTCGCGCAGGGCGCGCTGGGCGGCGAGCCGCTCGCCGATGTTGCGCAGCACGCACAGCACCACCGGTTCCTCGTCCAGTTCGACCGGCACGGCGGTGGCCTCGACATCGAGCGCCTCGCCGTCGATGCGGCGGAACTGGAACTGTTCGGCGACCGCTGCGCGTTCGCTGTTGGTGCTCATCAGGCCGCTGATCCGGTGATGGGCGTCGATCTGGTGCTCGGGATCGATCAGGTCGAGCATCTGCCGCCCGAGCAGTTCGTGTTCGTCGACGGCGCCGAACAGCTTGACGCAGGCCGGATTGGCCAGGCGGATGACGCCGTCGCGGTGCACGAAGATGGCGTCGGGCGAGAGGTTCACCAGGCTGCGGTAGCGCGCCTCGCTGGCATGCAGCGCGCGCAGCGCCGCGATGCGCTCGTCGATGTCCTCGAACACCGCGATGTACTGGCGGGCGTCGCCGCTCTGGTCGCGCAGCAGGCTCAGGTTCATTCGCACCCAGATCTCGCGTCCGTCCTTGCGGGTGAAGCGCTTCTCGCGGGTGTTGGTGAGCCAGCTGCCGTCGAGGATGCGTTGCAGGGCCTCGCGATCCGCCGGTCGGTCGTCGGGGTGGGTGACCAGCAGGGCGGAGCGGCCCACCAGTTCCTCGCGGCCGAAGCCAAGCATCTGGCACAGGGTGTCGTTGGCCTCGACCCACTTGCCGTCGAGCCCCAGGCTGCCGATGCCGACCGGCGCCTGCTGGAAGGTCGTGCGATAGCGTGCTTCACTGTCGGCCAGCGCCTGCTGTGCCAGGCGCTCGGCAGTGATGTCGCGGATCACGCCGCGGTAGCCGGTGAAGCGACCGTCGGCGTCGCGCAGCGGGCGACCGGAGATCGCATACCAGCCGGCGTCGGGCCTGCCTTCGTCGATGCGGAAGACGAAGTCCGAAAAGGCCTTGGCGGCTTGCTGGGCAGTGGCCAGTTCCGGCCAGTGTCCGCCGCTGCCGCGCTCCTCGGCGATCTGCTGCAAGGTGTGTCCGAGCCAGCGTTCGCGAATCCACGGGGCGAGCGATCCGCCGGCGGTGGCAATGTCGGAGAAGCGCAGGTTGTCGTCCTGTTCCCAGTACCAGTCCGACGACAACGCGACCAGGTCACGGAAGCGTTCTTCGCTGGCGCGGCGCTCGCGGGCCGCCTCGATCCGGCCAGTGAGGTCGCGGCCGACGCCGCGATAGCCGGTGAAGTGGCCATTGCGCTCGAGCATCGGCCGTCCGATGAACTCGAGGTGGCGTAGTCGCCCGTCGCTGTCGCGACGCGACGTCACTACCCGCAGTTCCTCGCGCCGCGCGATACAGGTGCGGTAGTCGTCCCAGAACCCTTCGGACAGATCTTCGAAGTCGAGCTCCCACGGTCGCATGCCGATGAAGCTGCTGGGATCCATGTTGGCAGTGCTGCGAATGCCGTTGCTGACCAGCGTGAAGCGGTGCTGGCCGTCCACCTCCCAAAGCCAGTCCGCCGACAGTTCGATGAAGTCGAGCAGGCGTCGCTGGTTCGATTCGGCGATCTCTGACACCGTCTGGCTGAAGGCGACCGCGAATTCGTAACGGTTCTGCAGGCGCTTGAGCACCTCGTAGGCAAGCAGCGCGGCCAGTGCGATCAGCGCGCCGCTGGCAAATGGCAGGTAGCGTGGCCAGCCGACCAGGCTGGATCCGCGAAAGTGCGCGGTGACCCCCCATGGGTCGAAGCCGCCGGCAAGCGCCACGCCGGCGACCCCGGGTTCCGGTGCTCGACGGCGCCCCAGTTCCAGCGAGATGCGCGGCGCGCCAGCACCGGCCTCGTCGAGCAGCCGCGCCATCGAGTAGGTCTGCGACCAACCATCGGGCAGACGCAGCACCAGCCGCACGGTGCGGCTCGGAACGTGTTCGCTGAGCTCGACCACCTCGGACTCGCCTTCCAGCAAGGTATTGTCGAGCGGGGGGCCGAGTCGCTCGGTGAGCTGGTCCCGCAGGCGGTCGGCATCGGTCAGCGAGCCCTGGGTGGCGAGCAGCAACTGCAGTGCCTCGAGGAAGGCGCTGACGTAGGTGGCAGCGCTTCGCGCGGCCGTGGCGAGCCGTTGCTGAGCGTTCTCCTCCAGCGCGCGATGGACCGTGTAGCTCGCGCCGACCGCCAGCGCGAGCCCGACCGCGAGCACGACGCGCGCAACGAACTTGCGCTGCACGAGGCGCTGCAGCCGAGTATTGCCTACCACCGGCGGCACGCTCCCGTGCGCCGGGGATCGTCCCGGATCGAATTCCGGGCGCCGAATTCGCTGCTGCCTTGAGCCGGATGCACGCCGATTCGCCCGTTACGCAAATGCCCGATGATACGGCCTGAGGGCGGCCGGCGCATCATCGGGCCGAGG
Source organism: Rhodocyclaceae bacterium (assembly GCA_020445765.1). Lineage (GTDB taxonomy): Bacteria > Pseudomonadota > Gammaproteobacteria > Burkholderiales > Rhodocyclaceae > Cognatazoarcus. The sequence continues at coordinate 27,626 of JAGRFY010000025.1, forward strand.
CGGCGGAGTGCAAGTCGAGAACGGGGGCGATAGAATTCCGGCTCGCCAGGATACGTCCGTACGGGGCGTGCAGGATCATGCTCGAACTGAAGGATTCCAGCCTGCTGCGGCAGCAGTGTCTGATCGACAACCGATGGGTCGACGCCACCGATGGTGAATGCGTCGAAGTGGACGACCCGGCCAGCGGCCGGCTGCTCGGACGCGTGCCGAAGCTGGGCGCCGCCGAGGTCGGCGAGGCGATCGCCGCGGCCGACCGCGCATGGAAGCCGTGGCGCCGCCTGCTGGCGCGCGAGCGTGCCCAGGTGATGCTGCGCTGGCATCGCCTGATGCTCGAGCACGCCGAAGACCTGGCCCGGCTGATGACCGCCGAGCAGGGCAAGCCGCTGGCCGAAGCGCGCGGCGAGGTGGCCTATGCGGCGTCCTACGTCGAATGGTTCGCGGAAGAGGGCAAGCGGGTCTACGGCGACACCATCCCGACCAATGGCCACGACCGGCGCCTGATGGTGATTCGCCAGCCGATCGGCGTCTGTGCCGCCATCACGCCATGGAATTTTCCGGCGGCGATGATCACCCGCAAGGTCGGGCCGGCGCTGGCGGCCGGGTGCACGGTGGTGGTGAAGCCTGCCGAGCAGACGCCCTTCACTGCGCTTGCGCTGGCCGAACTGGCGGTACGCGCCGGATTTCCAGCCGGCGTGATCAACGTCGTCACCGGCGATCCGGTCGTCGTCGGACGTGAGCTGACGGCCAGCGAAACCGTGCGCAAGCTCTCCTTTACCGGCTCCACCGAGGTCGGCCGCCTGCTGATGGCCCAATGCGCGCCGACGGTCAAGAAGCTGTCGCTGGAGCTCGGCGGCAATGCCCCGTTCATCGTCTTCGACGATGCCGATGTCGATGCCGCGGTCGAAGGCGCGGTGGCGTCCAAGTTCAGGAACAACGGCCAGACCTGTGTCTGCGCGAACCGGATCCTGGTCCAGGCCGGCATCTACGAGCGCTTTGCGGCGGCGCTGGCTCGGGCAGTCGAGGGCCTGCTGGTCGGCGACGGACGCGAGTCTGCCACCCATCTCGGCCCGTTGATCGATGTCGACGCGGTGGCCAAGGTGCAGGCCCACGTCGACGACGCGCGGGCGCTGGGGGCGCGGCTGCTCACCGGCGGTCGCCGCCACGCCCTGGGCGGCCGCTTCTTCGAGCCGACGGTGCTCGTCGACGTCACGGCCGGCATGCGGATCGCGCGCGAAGAGACGTTCGGACCGGTGGCGCCACTGTTCCGCTTCGAGACCGAGGACGAGGCGGTCCAGATGGCCAACGCGACCGAATACGGGCTGGCCGCCTATTTCTTCTCGCGCGACGTCGGCCGCATCTTTCGCGTCGGTGAGGAACTGGAGTTCGGCATGATCGGCATCAACACCGGCGTCATGTCGAACGAACTGGCGCCATTCGGTGGGGTCAAGCAGTCCGGCATCGGCCGCGAGGGCTCGCGCTACGGCATCGACGAATATCTCGAGATGAAATATCTGTGCCTGGGCGGGATCGATCGATGACGGCGGGCCCGAGCCATCCGCCGCTGGCCGCACCGTCGCCGTGGGTGGCGCGCTTCGCCGACCTGGTCGCGAACGGTGGCACCGTACTCGACTACGCCTGCGGCAGCGGCCGCCACGCCCGCTGGTTCGCGGCCCGGGGACATCCGGTCGTTGCCGTGGACCGCGACGCCACGGCGCTGGCCGCGCTAGGAGCGGTGGCCGGCGTAAGCACGGTGCAGGCCGATCTCGAGGACGGCCCCTGGCCGTTCGACCAAGGCCGCTACGCGGCCGTGGTGATGACCAACTACCTGTTTCGTCCGCGCTTCGAGCGGATGTGCGATCTCGTCGCCGATGGCGGCGTGCTGCTTGCGGAAACCTTCATGGTCGGCAACGAGCGCTTCGGCAAGCCAAGCAATCCGGCATTCCTGTTAAAGCCTGGCGAATTGATCGAGCGGACTGCCGGCGAGTTTTCCTTGGTCGCCTTCGAGCAGGGCAAGGTCGCGTCGCCCAAGCCCGCCGTGCTGCAACGCATTTGCGCGATCCGCGGCAGTGCAATGGGCACTCTCCCGCAGAGTCCGGGCGGCGAGACCTGATCCAGGACGTTCGATCCGCCGGAATCCCGCGCCTGCCACCGAGCCGATCGACGCGTCGCGTTGGCACGCCGCCGATCGTGCTTCGAATCCGAGCATTGATCCCTGTCACCCTTTAGGTTTAGCGCGCTTGCATACGATGCTGCGCTGCAGCACGATGTGTTTCAGGACATTGCACATCAGGAAGGAGACACCGATGCCCAAAACCACTGCCCTGTTGCTTTCGCTCGCACTGGCGACTGCGGTTTCAGCCCGTGCCGATGAAGGGGTCCATTGGGCCTACGACGGCCACGGCGGGCCGGATCACTGGGCCGAGCTGTCGAAGGATTTCTCGATGTGCGGCCTCGGGCGCAACCAGTCACCCGTGAATCTCGCCGGGGCGGTGTCGTCCTCGCTTGCCGCGATCCGGTTCGACTACCCACTGGAAACCAGCGAGATCGTCAACAACGGCCACACGGTCCAGATCGATATCGCGCCGGGCAGCTCGATCGACGCCGATGGCCACCACTACCTGCTGAAGCAGGTGCACTTCCATACGCCGAGCGAGAACCAGATCGACGGCAAGAGCTTCGCTGCCGAGGCGCATTTCGTGCACGCCGATGCGGACGGCAACCTGGCGGTGGTCGCGGTGCTGTTCGACGACGGTGCCAGCAGCCCGGCCCTGGTCGCGCTCGATCCGGCCTTGCCCGACCATAGCGGCGAGCACCGACCGGTACAGGCCAGGAACGCGATCGCCGCGTTGCTGCCGGCTTCGCGCGAATATTACGAATACAGCGGCTCGCTGACCACGCCGCCGTGTTCGGAAGGCGTGCGCTGGCTGGTCATGAAACAGCCGATGACGATTTCACCGGCCCAGCGCGAGACCCTCGCGCGGATCATGCACGGACCGAACAATCGGCCGGTCCAACCGTTGAACGCGCGTCTGGTTCTGGACTGAGTACGCCGGGCCGCGCAGCGGACACGGCGCGGCATGCGATCGGATCAGGTGCCGGGCGCGGTGGTGGCGGCAGCCATGTCGGCCAGAATGCGGCCGGCCAGCATCGACAGCCCGGCCGGCCGCAGGTCGTCGCAGGGGTAGCGGCGGGCGTCGGTGAAGCGGCGGTAGTTGCGGTTCTGGCTGCGATGATAGAGCGGGTCGTAGTGCAGATCGATCAGCTCGGCGAACAGGGTCGACAGCTCGAGGCACGTGGCCAGTTCGTGCCAACGGGCGAGGGTTTCGTTGCTCTGCAGGCTCTTCAGGCAGGACAAGCGGAAGGCGAGATCGTCCGGATCGTCGCCGAGGTAGGCGTAGTCGCGCAGCAGGAATTCGAGCCGTGCGTCGCGCGTGGCGTCGATCGCGATGCAGTCGCTGCCGCGCATCGCCTCGATCAGTGCGTCCGGGACATGGACGCGGCCGATCTTCTTGCTTTCCGCCTCGACGAATACCGGGCGATCGGGGTCGAGCCCGGTGAGTTCCGACCAGATGCCGGACTCGAAGCGCTTTTGCGAAGGCTGTGGCCGGCCGGGCAGGGCGCCGAGGACGGAACCCTTGTGACACGCCAACCCCTCGAGATCGAGAATCTGGGCGCCCGCGGCGGCGAGCGCTTCGAGCAGCCGGGTCTTGCCACTGCCGGTAGCGCCGCACACCACGCGCCACGAGAGTTGCTGCGCGAGCGCATCGATCTGCTGCACCGCGTGGCGGCGCCAGGCCTTGTAGCCGCCATCGAGCTGGCAGGCATCCCAGCCGATCATCCGCATCCAGGTGACCATCGAACCGCTGCGCTGGCCGCCACGCCAGCAATAGATCAGCGGACGCCAGCCGCGCGGGCGATCGAGAAAGCGGGCCTCGAGGTGCTTTGCGATGTTGCGTGCCACCAGTGCACCGCCGACCCGTCTGGCATCGAACGGCGACACCTGCTTGTACAGCGTGCCCACGCGCGCCCGCTCGTCGTCGTCGAGCACCGGGCAATTGATCGCGCCGGGAATCGCGTCCTCGGCGAATTCGGCCGGCGAGCGGACGTCGATGATCTCGTCAAACCGGTCCACCTGTGCTACGTTCGCGACGCCTTTGCTCATGCCTTTCCTGCCCGTCCGGGCGAGTGTTTCGGGACCGCCGGCGACGGCGGCATCTTCCATGGAATCGATCAAACTCACGCAATTTTCCCACGGTGGCGGATGTGGCTGCAAAATCGCGCCGGCGGTGCTGGCCGAACTGCTCGCCCGGACGCCGGCCGGCATCGTGCCGCCCCAACTGCTGGTCGGTGCCGACAAGGCCGACGACGCGGCGGTCTATCAATTGAATGATCGCCAGGCGATCGTCGCCACCACCGATTTCTTCACGCCGATCGTCGACGACCCATTCGATTTCGGTCGGATTTCAGCGACCAACGCGATCTCCGATGTCTATGCGATGGGGGCGACGCCGATCATGGCGCTGGCCGTCGTCGGCATGCCCCTCGACAAACTGCCCGGCGAAGTCATCGGGCGGATCCTCGAAGGGGGCGCCACGGTGTGTCGCGAGGCAGGGATTCCGATCGCTGGTGGGCACTCGATCGACGTGCTCGAACCGATCTACGGACTGGTGGCCCTCGGCGTCGTCGATCCCACCCGGGTCCGGCGCAACGACGCGGCGCTTGCCGGCGACCGGCTGCTGCTCGGCAAGCCGCTGGGCGTCGGCGTGCTTAGCGCGGCGCTGAAGAAGGGTCTGCTCGACGCCGCCGGCTATCGAGAGATGCTGCGCCTCACCACGCGGCTGAACACCCCGGGTCCGCGCCTGGCCCAGATCGGAGGTGTCCACGCGATGACCGACGTCACTGGCTTCGGGCTGGCCGGGCATCTGCTCGAAGTCTGCCGCGGGTCCGGCTTGTCGGCGGAGCTCGACGCGGGCGCGCTGCCGCTGATTCCGGCGGCGGAGCGCTTCGCCCGCGACGGCATCGCGACCGGCGCATCGGCTCGAAACTGGGCCGGCTATGGCCGGCAAGTCGAGATCGCCGGGACCTTGCCGGCCCATCTTCGCACCCTGCTGACCGATCCACAGACCAGTGGTGGCCTGCTGGTCAGTTGCGCGGCCGAGGTCGTCGCCGAGGTCTGCGAAGTGTTCCACGACGAAGGCTTCGACGACGTCGCCGAGATTGGACGCCTGGTCGAGGGCGCGCCGGCGATCGACGTGCGCTGAATCGTGCGTCGGCTCAACCCCTGCGATCGAGCAGCGGACGAAGGGCCTGCCAGATGTGGTCGAGAATGACCGGCTGGGCCTCTGCGGTCGGGTGGAGTCCGTCATCGAGGAAGGCAGAGGGATCGAGCGCGATCGGCTCGAGCAGAAAGGGCACGAGCGGGACGCCGCGGTCGTCGGCCACCTGATTGAAGCTGTCCTGGAACTTGGCGGCGTAGGCCGGGCCATAGTTCGGTGGCAGCCGCATGCCGACCAGCAGCACGCGGGTGCCGGCAGCTTTGGCGGTGTCGATCATCTGCAGCAGGTTGCGCCGCATCAGCGGTGGTGGCAGGCCGCGCAGGCCGTCATTGGCGCCAAGCGCGAGGATCAGGATGTCGGGCCGGTGGCGCTCGAGGGCCTGGGGCAGGCGCGAACGTCCGCCGGCGGTGGTCTCACCGCTGACGCTGCCATTGACCACATGCGCCTCGAAGCCCTCGGCCTCGAGGCGCCCCTGCAACAGGCTCGGCCAGGACTGATCCGCCCGCAGACGGTAGCCGGCGGATAGACTGTCGCCCCAGACGAGAATGTCGGTGGCATGCGCGCCGGCAGCGACCAGCACGAGGAACGACAACACGATGGATCGCAACAACGACATCAAACTCTCCCAGGCGGTGATCGAGGCGCGGGGCCTCGGCAGGCAGGTGGAACTGAGCGGCAATGCACAGCCACTGACCATTCTCGAGGGCGTCAGTTTCGCGGTGGGTGCCGGAGAGTCGGTCGCGATCGTCGGCGCGTCGGGTTCGGGCAAGTCTACCCTGCTGGGTCTGCTGGCAGGACTGGATGCGCCCAGCAGCGGCGAAGTGCTGGTTGACGGCCGGTCACTGTTTGCGCTCGACGAGGACGGTCGCGCGGCCTTGCGTGGTGAGCGGATCGGTTTCGTCTTCCAGTCCTTCCAGCTGCTGCCGGCGCTGACGGCCCTCGAGAACGTGATGCTGCCGCTGGAACTGGCGGGCGCGTCGTCCGCCGAGCAGCAGGCGCGACAGTGGCTCGACCGGGTCGGTCTCGCCGGTAGGACCGGGCACTACCCGCGACAGCTCTCCGGTGGCGAACAGCAGCGGGTCGCACTGGCGCGGGCTTTCGCGCCACATCCGTCGCTGTTGCTCGCCGACGAGCCGACCGGCAACCTCGACGCGGCTACCGGCGCTTCGATCATCGAGCTGTTGTTCGCACTCAACCGGGAGCACGGCACGACCTTGCTGCTGGTGACGCACGACGAAGCGCTCGCGGCCCGTTGCGGGCGACAGCTGCGGATGCATGCCGGCCGGCTGACGGAGGCGATCGCCGCGTGACCGGACCGCATTCGACCTTGAGCCCGATCAAGCTTCTTGACCGCCGATGTATCGCAATTTTTCGCGCCGTGCTGGAATGAGACTGTATGCTGCTCTGGGCCGCCGCCGGCTCCGTCCCGCATGGTGTCCGTATCCGCCCGACCGTGTTCGTACGAGGTTCTCCCGATGCCGCTGATTGAATGGAACGCTTCGATGGCCACCGGCCACATGGAGATCGATGCCCAGCACACCGTGCTGGTGGCGATCCTAAACCGCCTCCATGATTCGATCCAGGCCGGTGAGGGCGAGGCGACCACCGCGCTGGTGTTGAGGGAGCTGATCGAATACACGCGCTATCACTTCCGTAGCGAAGAGTCGCTGATGGTGCACGTGCCCTCCGAGGTCGCGCAGGCGCACAAAGGCAACCACGCAAGGCTGATCCAGCAGGTGCGCGAGTTCGAGGCGCAGTGCGAGCGCGGCGAGATCTCACCGCAGGAATTGCTCGATTTCCTGAAGGACTGGCTGCTGCTGCACATCACCGGGACCGACAAGCAACTGGCGAGTTCGCTCAGCCGGGAACGGCAGCCGGCCTGATCGGGGCGGGCCGGCGACCGCGTCAGTCCAGCGCTGCGAGGACTCCGCGGGCTGCGGCGAGCCCGCTGCGCACGGCGCCTTCGAGGGTTGCCGGATAGGGCCCGCGGGTGTAGTCCCCGGCCAGCCACAGGCCGGGCAGCGGTGTCTGGTTGCCCGGGCGTGCCAGGTCGGGTATGCACGAAAAGGTTGCGCGGCGCTCGGCGATGGTACGGATCCAGACCGGTGGCGGGAGCCGTCCGTACGCCTGCTCGAGCTGTCGCTGGACGGCCAGCTCGAGCGCCTCGTGGGGCTGGTCGTCAAACGGGCTGCGGGCGCTGACGACCGCCGCCAGCAGCCCCGGTGGGCCGCCGAGGCGGCCGCGATCGAACAGCCATTGAGCGGGCCCGCCGGTGAGACCGGTCATCGGCGCACCGGTCATCGGCGATTTTTCGTAGTGCAGATAGACGGTCGTGATCGGCTGGTGTTCCAACGCCTCGATCGACGCACGAACGCCGGCCAGTTCCGGAAACGGCGCCAGCAGCGGGGCGGCGTGATAGGCTGCGGTCGCCACCACCAGCTGGTTGTAGCCGGCCCAGGTCGGTCCGCCGTCGAGCCAGAACACGTCGTCCTCGAGCCGAACCCCGCGAATCGGATCGGACGTGCGCACGCCGTGCCCGCGGCGGCCGAGCCAGCGGGTGGCCGGCACCGGAAACAGCTCGGACAGATCGACCCTGGGAATCAGCAGTTCGCTCGAAGCGCTGCCCGCAGCGAGGCTGTCGCGCAGCACATTGGCGAAGACCTGGGCCGAGGCTTCGGTCGCCGGCGTATTAAGGGCGGCGACGCAGAGCGGCTCCCACAGGCGCTCGCACAGTGTCGCGGTCTGTCCGAGTTCGGCCAGCAGGCGATCGACCGGCCGGTCGGGCGACACCTGCCAGCCGCGACGGCGCAGGCCCTGGATCAGCTTCGCCGCAGCGACGCGGTCGCGCCAGGCGAGTCCGCGTGCCCGCGCCAGGCCGACCGCCAGATGCAGCGGCGCCGGCAGCCGGGCAGCGCGCAGTTCGAAGCCGTCGGGGTAGGCGATGGTCAGTGGCAGGCTTTCGAGCACCTTGGGCGAGACACCGACCTGACGCATCATCTGCAGCAATTGCGTATAGGCGCCGATCAGCAGGTGCTGGCCGTTGTCCACCGGCGGATCCTGACGGGCGACGACCCGCGCGCGACCGCCGAGCACGCGGCCGGATTCGAACACCGTGACCCGTACCCGTTCCGAGCGCGCCAGCGCAACCGCGCAGGCGAACCCGGCATAGCCGCCGCCGATGATCGCGATCTCGGGCTTCATGCCCGAATCCAGGTCGTGCCGGCGAGCCAGATCTTGCGAAGTGGCGTCAGGGAGGTGCGTCGATCCAGTACCTTGAAGCCGTCGCGGCGGATCTCTTCGAGCAGCGTGCGATAGATCGCCGCCATCACCAGACCGGGCCGCTGGCTCCTGCGGTCGATCGCCGGCAGCTGTTCGAAGGCCTTGCGGTAGAAGGACTGCGCACGCTGGTACTGGAATTCCATCAATTCGTCGAAGGCCGGCCCGTAGCGCGCCTCGAACAGGTCCTCGGCCGGCACGCCGAAGCGCTGGAGTTCCTCGATCGGCAGGTAGATCCGCCCCCGCTGCACGTCCTCACCGACATCGCGGATGATGTTGGTGAGCTGAAAGGCCATACCCAGATCATGGGCGTACTTCAGGGTCTGGCGATCCTGGTAGCCGAAGATGCCCGCCGACAGCAGACCGACCACGCTCGCCACGCGATAGCAGTAGAGCTGCAGACTGCGGAAATCGGGATAGCGCGGATGCTGCAGGTCCATCTGCATGCCGTCGATGATCTCCAGCAACTGCTCGGCCGGCAGATCGAAATCCTGCGCGACCTCGGCCAGTGCCTGCCCGACCGGATGGCTGGGATGGCCGCCGGCGATCTCGGCCACCTCGGAACGCCACCAGTCGAGCTTGTTCTGGGCGATGGTGGGGTCGTGACATTCGTCGACGACGTCGTCGACCTCGCGGCAGAAGGCATACAGCGCGGTGATCGCGCGCCGTCGCTCCGGCGGCAGGAAGAGAAAGCTGTAGTAGAAGCTCGAGCCGCTGGCGGCTGCCTTGTCCTGGCAGTATTGGTGTGGATCCATGTCGGGTTCAGCGAGTTGTCGCACGCCAGATCAGGCGGGCCCAGTCGGCCCTGCCCAGGCTGGGTCGGTGGCGGAACACATCGTAGCCGACGGCCTCGATCCGTTCCAGAATGCGCAGCCCGCCCTCGACCACCAGTCGCAGTTCCCAGCCGATGCGCCCCGGCAGCCGGCGGGCGAGCGGGGCGCCGTCGAGCATCATGCGCCGCGCCCGTCCGACCTCGAAGGCCATCAGCGCCCCCCAGGCCGGATCACTGCGGGCGTCGGCGATGTGATCTTCGCCGACGCCGAAGCGGGCCATGCTGTCGGCCGGCAGGTAGATTCGGCACTTCTGCCAGTCCACCGCCACGTCCTGCCAGAAGTTGATCAATTGCAGCGCGCTGCAGATCGCGTCCGAAGCGTGCTGGTTGTGAGTGGTGTCGGCGCGGTACAGGCACAGCAGCAAACGGCCGATCGGGTTGGCCGAGCGCCGGCAATAATCGAGCAATTCGTCGAAATCGCAATAGCGGGTCTTGACCACGTCCTGTGAAAACGCGTCGAGCAGATCGCGGAACAGCGGCAGTGGCAGGTGCCATTCGCGGATCGTCCGGGCGAGTCGCCGGAACATCGGATCGTCGGGATTCGCGCCAGCGGCAATGGCATCGAGCTGGCGGCGGTAGGCGTCGAGCGCCGCCAGCCGGGTGGCGGCATCGTCGTCGCCTTCGTCGGCAATGTCGTCGGCCGAGCGGGCGAACGCATAGATCGCCTCGACCGGCTCGCGCAGCGAAGCGGGCAGCAGCAGCGATGCGACCGGAAAATTCTCGTAGTGATCGACGGGCATGGCGGGCGCTGCGGAGTATATCGGATCGGCAGCGCGCCGCCGCCGCTCGCAAGCGTCCATCGCCTTCGCGCCGTTGCGGCGGCGTCCGTCGTCGCATGGCGGCGAGCCGACAGGGTCATCGAGCGCGCACGCGCGCATGAATACGGATCGGAAACGGAAGTCAGCCCGGGTGCCGCATTCCGCGCTTGGAATCCGCCGATGGTGTCTCCCCGACGATGGCGCTCGCCGAGCCGTCCGCCAGCGATCCGTTCGAGGGCGTCGGACAGATCAGCCGTCGGCGGCGGCGCAGCGGCCGCCGGACCGGCGATCGCTGTCAGCGTCGCGCAGATTGCCCACGGGGCCGAGCGCGGACACGGGATCGATCGTGCGACCGATTCCGCCGCATCGGCACCGAACCACAGTGCCGACCAGCTGCGCCTGCCGATGGTTCGCTTCAGGACCGCTTGCGCCCATTGGCGACTGCCCAGCGCGGAATTCAGTCCAGAGATACTTCGAGCAGTTCGCCGTCCTTGACGAAGGTCAGCGGGCGATGATCGTCCACCAGGCGCCCGAACACCGCCACCGGACCCGCGGCGCGCGGGCGATCGCTTTCGCTGTCGGGCGTCGGGCCAAAAAAGATGCAAAAGGCATGGCCGGGTGGCCAGTAGGCGAGATCGCCGACCTCGACGTCGGACCGAGCATCTGGCGGCAGCTCGACCTGCAGCGACGTCCCGAAATAGATTTCCTGGCCCCACACCCGGGCATGGGTGTGAAAGGGCAGGGCCTTGACGATCTGGCGACCGATCTCGCTGTCGTCGATGTGTGCGCGCAGTGAGAAATCCTGGTTGTGGATTCGTATATTGACCATGGCTTGCCCTCCGTTGCCGTCGCGCTACCGCCGCAGCTTGCGCCGGCATCGTTCCAGTCTAGTCCGCATTTCCCCGGCGCGAACTGTCGCGATCGGCGCCACTCGCGAGGCCCGCATGCCGGCATCGGCAGGCGGCCCCGTCAGGCGGCAGAGGTGCCGCCGCTGGCGAGGCTCGCCCCCTCGACCACACTCATGCCGACACGCAGCCCCAGCGCCCCGGCCGCTTCGTTGACTGCGCTGATCAAGCCGTGGCCAAAGCCGTCGCGACCGTCGCCGATACGGGCACTGTCGTGGGCGTAGCAGGCGGCGGCCAGCCCGGCCTGCTGCAGTTTGGCGAGGGCCGCGGTACCGGCATCGGCCTTGCCGCGACCGGCGTCGTTGAAGAAGCACAGGCGGGCACGGGCCCTCAGGGCGTAGCGCGCGGCACTGATGCCGCCATGGCTGCCGGTGATCACCACCCGACCGCAATGGCCGCCGTGCATCGACTCGGCACTGTCGAGCACGACGATCGCGTCCGTAGCCCGCAGGTGGTAAGCCGGCAACTGCAGATGGACGGCGGCCGCGGCCGCATCACCGTCTTCGGCGTGGGGCAGGATGCCGAGCCGCGGGCAGCCGAGCCTTTCGTCGAGGGCGGCAATGTTCTGTTCGCGACGGTGCATCAGCGGATCGACGCAATTGGCGACCCAGCCTGCCAGTTCGAGGCCGCGGGCGCGGATGGCGTCTGCGGTGAGCAGGGCGTGATTGATGCAGCCGAGGCGCACGCCAACCACCAGGATCACCGGCGCCGCGAGGTCGGCCGCAAGATCGGCGGTGTCGTAGTCCGCTTGCAGCGGCACACGGAAGCCGCCGACGCCCTCGATCAGCAGCAGGTCGCACTGCCGAGCCAGTGCGTCGCGAGCCGTCAGGATCGCCTCGATGTCGATCCGCCGCCCCTCGTCGGCAGCCGCGATGTGCGGCGCCACCGCTTCGGCAAGGCAGATCGGATTGACCAACGCGTAGTCGGCCGCGGTGGTGCTGGCCGCGATCAGCGCCAGTGCGTCGTCATTGCGCATCCGGCCGTCGATCGGCGCCGCGCCGGCCGCCACCGGCTTCATGCCGAGCGCCCGCAGGCCGATCCGGCGAGCGTGATGGAGCAACGCGCAGGTGGCGTAGGTCTTGCCGATCTCGGTATCGGTGCCGGCGACAAAATAGCTGCGGGTCCCAGTCACGGACGCTTCCGGAGAATCAGATAGAGGGCATCGTAGCCGACTTCGACCAGGCCATCGGCGCGTCGGAATGCCTCGTAGCGATGCTCGACCGTGCGCCATGCCTTGCGTCCGAGCAGGCTCCGCCGACGATTGTCGCCAACGTCCTGGGCGCCGACGGCCTTGATCGCCCGCAACAGGCTGGCGAGGTCCGGTGCGCAGGCGACATGGCGGTGGCGGTCGTGGGCGAGGATCTCGAAACCGCCGCGTACGGCCGTGGCTTCGAGCTGGTCGACGCCCACGAAATCGAGCACGTGGCTCGCATCGTCGATGTCGGCGAAGGCCTCGCGCAACTCGGCGAAGGTCTGTGGTCCCAGCGTGGACAGCCACAGCATGCCGTCGCTCTCCAGCACGCGCGCGAATTCGGTCAGCACCGATTCGGCCCGGCACCATTGCAGACACAGGCTCGACCAGATGCCCGCAGCGCTACCGGTGGCCAGCGGCAGCGCGTGAACATCGGCGGCGACGCAGGGCTGGCCGGGCTGGCGGTGGCGCAACTGTGCGAGCATCGGTGGCGCCAGGTCGGCGGCGACCAGCAGCCGCTCGCCGAAGCCGGCGCTCAAGGTCGGCAGCCAGTGACCGGTGCCGCAGCCGGCATCGACGATGGCGCCCGGCGGCGGTGGGTGATCCTGCGCCAGTCGCCACAGGTGTTCGCAGATCTGCCGCTGGACGGTCGCCGCGTCGTCGTAGCCGGCAGCCGCGCGCCCGAAGCGGCGCGCGACCCGCCGACTGGTGGCGAGGGTCGCCGTGACCGCCAGCTCGGACCCGGCGGTCACATCGTGCGATTTGGCCGGTCGCTCGCCGTGGCTCATCGATCCGGCTCCGCGAGAAAGCCTTCCATCAAAGCCGCGCAGTCGTCGGGGCGCGACAGGAGGGGCGCGTGACCGCAGTCGTCGAGCAGGGTCAGGCGGCATTGCGGCAGGGCATCGTTCATCGCTATCGCTGCGCCGGCCGGGATCAGCGCGTCCTCGGCGCCGTGCAGCAGGCGTACCGGAAGGTCCAGCGACGGCAGCGCTGCGCGCAGATCGGTGTCGTCGAGCAGTTGCAGGCCGGCTGCCATGCCAACAGGCGCGACCGGCGCCGCCGCGCATTGCGCGAGCCCGGCGGCGACCGCGCGGCGGCGGCTGTCGCCCAGCGATTGCAGGGCATGGAAGCGCGCCATCACGCGGTCGGCGTCATTGACGAATTCCGCGCGGAAACGCGCCACGATCGCGACGTCGAGTCCGTGCGCCCAGTCGTCGCGCCCACTGAAGCACGGGCTCGTACCGATCAGCACCAGCCGGCGGACCCGCCGTGGTGCGAGCCGCGCGATACCGAGTGCCAGCAGGCCGCCCAGTGACCAGCCGCACAGGTCGAAGCAGGGCGGACAGTTGTCCAGCAGTGCCAGCGCCCAGTCGTCGAGACACGTCGCGAGGCCGCTGATACCGCCCGGGTGGCCGGGCAGGACCAGATGCCTGGCCTCGTGGGCGCGCATCCTTCGTGCCGTCGCCTGCCACACCGCCGGCGACGACGCCCAGCCGTGCAGCATCACCAAAGGTGGCCTCATTTGGCCGACTCCAGGCCACGAAGGCGCTCGAGCAGGCGATCGACATCGGCGCAAGAGTGGGCTGCGGAGAGCGATATGCGCAGCCGTGCGGTGCCGTCGGGCACCGTCGGCGGTCGGATCGCCGGCACCCAAACGCCGGCCTCGTCGAGGGCCGCGGACAGGGCCAGGGCCTCCCGGTTGCCGCCGACGATCAGCGGCTGGATCGGCGTTGCCGAGTCGCCCAGTCGCCAGCGGCTCGCCGCCAGGCCATCGCGGAGTTGGGATACCAGTCGACGCAGCCTCGCGCGCGCCTCGTCGGCGTCGCGAATCAACGCCAGCGAGGTCAGCAGTGCATGGGCGAGGGCCGGCGGGGCGGCGGTCGTGAAGATGTAACTGCGTGCCCGTTGCACGAGCCATTCGATGACCCGGCTGTCGCCGGCGACGAATGCACCCGCCAGTCCGGCCGCCTTGCCGAGCGTGCCGATCAGGACCACGCGCGGCGAGCACAGGCCGAAGTGGGCGAGACTGCCGCGACCCTCGGGCCCGAGCACGCCGAGACCGTGGGCGTCGTCGAGGATCAGCAGGGCATCGTGACGCTCGGCCAGTTCGAGCAGTCCTGGCAACGGCGCGAGGTCGCCGTCCATGCTGAACACGGTGTCGCTGACGATCAACCGTCGGCGCGCCGGCGTCGTCTGCAACATCCGGGCGAGCTGCTCGAGGTCGGTGTGCGGATAACGGCACAGGCGGGCGCGGCTGAGCAGGGCACCGTCGACCAGCGAGGCATGGTTGAGCCGATCGGCGAAGACCGCGTCGCCGCGACCGGCGAGGGTCGCGACCGCGGCGAGATTGGCCATGTAGCCGGTTGAAAACGAGATCGCACGCTCGCAGCCGCAGAAGGCGGCCAGGGCGCTCTCCAGGGCGTCGTGTATGGTGTAGTGTCCGCTGACCAGGTGCGAGGCGCCCGAGCCGGCACCCCACTGCCGCGCGCCTTCGGCAATCGCGGTGCGCAGTGCAGGATCGGCCGCCAGTCCGAGGTAGTCGTTGCTGCAGAAGGACAGGTATTCGCGCCCGTCGCGCTGCACTCGGGGTCCGCAGGGCGAACCCAGCGCGCGTCGTCGGCGTGCCAGGCCGAGGCGGTCGATCTCGTCCAGATCGGCGCGAAGATCGTCGATGAACATCGGCTTCCGCTGAGTGGGGAAACCGGTATCTTACTGCGTGCTCAGGGCTGGGCGCAGGACCCGGGGCGCCGCGCGCGCCCCGGTTCGGGCAAGGTTCGGGTCAGGACTGACCGAGACGGCGTTTGGCGGCGAAGCCGATCATGCCGATGCCGGCCAGGAACAGCGCGTAGGCGTGCGGTTCCGGCACGGCGGTAACGTGGGATTCGAAGCTGTAGGACGAAAATTTCGGTCCGCTGGGCGCAAATACCGGCGCGTAGTAGTAGTCGCCGGCGGCAAGCGCGACACTGGTGAAGCTGTTCTCGTACGTCGTCGGGGAGAAGATCGCGCCCGAAACCAGCGCGTCACTGTCGTCGAACAGACCGAATGCCAGCATTGGCAGGGTGGTGCCGCCGGAAAAGGTCAGCATTGAATCGCTGCTGAGCGAGAACTCGAAGATGCCTTCGAACGCGCCGGCAGAGAACAGGATCTCCGACCCGCTTTCCACCGAATGGTGTTCGCCGTCGAAGGACGAAAAGACCGCTGCCTGGGCTGTGACAGCCGCCAAAGCCGCGGGTACCAGTACCGCAATCAATCGCTTCTTCATGCTGGACTCCTGGGTCGTTAAGGGGCCGCGCATGGTGCGTCGCAGCGCCCTATGGCCTAAGAGATAGCAGGGAATGTGCCCACGGCATGACTCAAGCGGGTGTGAGCTTGCGAAAAATGTAAAGGAATAAAACTATAAATAAAACAATAATATAAAGAATATTATTAATCTTGATTATAGATGCGTGATAAATATTGTCGATGTTTTTCGGGTTGCTGTGCCTCGCACTGGTGCACTGCACGCGGATATGCGCACTGCAATGGGGAGTCAAGTCAAGCTCGCTGCCGTGGCGCGAGCGCCGCGTCGAGCGCCCTCGTCGCCCGCTCCATCAGTTCACAAGTCAGCGCCTGGTCGAGGACGTAGGGCGGCATCAGATAGACGGTGTGGCCGATCGGACGTAGCAGGGCACCTTGCTCGAGCGCGGCGGCAAAGTAACGGGCCGCGAAATCATCGCTGGCGTCGGTGACATCGAATGCCAGGATCATGCCGCGCTGGCGCAAATGGGCGATCGGGCGGTTGGTCAGCAACGCCGCGGCCGCGTCCCCGAGCCAGCGCGCCCGCTGTCGATTGCTCGCGATCACATCGTCTTCGTCGAAGATGTCGAGGACGGCGAGCGCGGCTCGGCAGGCCAGGGCGTTGCCGGTATAGCTGTGCGAGTGGAGAAAGGCGCGGCTGACGGCATCGTCGTAGAAGGCTCGGTAGATGTCGTCCGTGCAAAGCACCGCAGACAGCGGCAGGTAGCCGCCGCTGATGCCTTTCGACAGGCACAGGAGGTCGGGGTGGATGGCGGCCTGTTCGAAGGCGAAGAAGCTGCCGCTGCGGCCGAAACCGACGGCGATTTCGTCGGCGATCAGGTGTACCCGATAGCGATCGCACAACTGACGCGCCAGCCGCAGATATTCCGGGTCGTACATGACCATGCCGGAAGCGCCCTGGACGAGCGGCTCGACGATCAGCGCGGCGATCTGTTCGTGATCGCGTTCGAGGGCCTGCTCGAGCGCCGCCGCTGCCCGCCGGGCGACATCGGCCGCACTCTCGCCGGATTGCGCCAGCCGGGCATCCGGGGTCGGAACCGCGGTCGCGGGCCGCAGCAACGGCGCATAGGCTTCGCGGAAGATCGCGACATCGGTGACCGCGAGCGCGCCGACGGTCTCACCGTGGTAGCTTCCCTCGAGGCACAGGAACCGGTTCTTGGCGGGCAGTCCGACGTTGCGCCAGTAGTGCTGGCTCATCTTCAGCGCGATTTCGGTGGCCGATGCGCCGTCCGACGCATAGAAGGCATGGCCGAGCTGTCCTCCGGTCAGCGCCGACAGACGCTCAGACAGCGCGACTACAGGCTCATGGGTGAAGCCGGCGAGCATCGCGTGCTCGAGGCGTCCGAGCTGATCCTGCAGGGCTGCATTGATGCGCGGATTGCAGTGGCCGAATAGATTGGTCCACCACGAACTGATGCCGTCGATCAGGCGTCGGCCCGAATCGTCCTCGAGCCACGGGCCGTCGCCACGCACGATCGCCAGCAGCGGCAGTCGTTCGTGGTGCTTCATCTGGGTGCAGGGGTGCCATACCGCGGCCAGCGATCGGGCGAGCAGATCTCGTTGGGGCTTCATCGGTGCCTCCATATGGATTGGCGAATGCTCGGACCGGCGCCGACGGCTGTCAAACAGGGTGTGGCAGTAGCCTTGCGGATCGAGTCCATCGGCGCGCTATCATCGGTTTGCGGCACGCACGCCGGAGAAGGGGGCCAAGATGGCAGCAGGAACGTTCGAAGTGCAGTTCGGCGAGTTCCTCGCCGAGGAACTTCCCTACGCGGAGGCGCTGGCGCATCTCACGCGCAGCATCGCGGCGATCGTTCGCGAAGATCGCGGGGTGACGGCGTACTACATCGGCAAGGGCAGCGGCACCAACCCGATCCAGGCGATCGAGAAGCGCTACGACCTGAAGAAGCGGATGGCCGAGTTCACCGAGGACTGGGCACTGTATTCATCGCCGTGCGCGCGCACGATCAAGGGCCTCGAAGCGGAACTGAACGACTATTTCATGAAGCGGGACCCGAAACGATGCACCAACGAGGGCAAGGGCTCTGCCGGTGCGCCGAGTGCCCAGCCCAGGCACTACATCTACCTCGCCCTGCGGCGGCACTGAGTGGCACCCGGCGGTCGCCGACCGAAGCGCTTTGCTACCATCCGGGCCGAACCCTGCAAGCCGCCGCCGACCCACTGGAGCCGTGCCACCGATGTTGATCGTCCTGTCGCCCGCCAAGGCCCTTGATTTCGAGACCCCGGCCCATGTCGATCGCCGCAGCCAGCCGGCGCTGCTCGACGAGGCCGAAACGCTGGTCGGCGTGATGCGCGACAAGAGCCCGCAGCAAATCGCCGGTCTGATGAAGTTGTCGGATCAGCTCGCCAGCCTCAATGCTGCCCGCTACCAGACCTGGAAAAGGCCATTTACGCGGCGCAACGCAAAGCAGGCGGTGCTGGCCTTCGATGGCGACGTCTATGGTGGCCTCGACGCGCGCACGCTCGACGACGACGACCTGGCATGGGCACAGCAGCACCTGCGCATCCTGTCGGGTCTGTACGGCGTGCTGCGACCGCTCGACCTGATGCAGCCCTACCGGCTCGAGATGGGCACGCGGCTGGAGAATCCGCGCGGCGCCAATCTGTACCGCTTCTGGGGGCGCATCATTGCCGACGAGCTTGGCAAGGTGCTGAAGCGCCAGCGCGGCGAACGGGTGCTGGTCAATCTGGCATCCGAGGAATACTTCAAGTCGGTCGATCGTCGCGCGCTCGGCACCCGCGTCGTGACGCCGGTGTTCGAAGACTGGAAGGCCGGTGGCTACCGGGTGATCAGCTTCTTCGCCAAGCGGGCGCGCGGTCTGATGAGTCGCTATGCGATCGAGCATCGGCTCGTCGATGTCGAGGCGCTCAGGCAATTCACCGGCGAAGGCTATGGCTTTGCCGCCGAGGCATCGGACGGGGACCGCTGGGTATTCCGTCGCCGTCTCGGCTGAACGCAGCGTCAGCGCGGAGGAGACATGCGCATCAGCTCGAATTTCGATTCCGGTTCGGTCGAAGTGGTGGACGCGTCCGACCCGTCCCACATCCGTCTGCGGCTTCGGCACGACAATGCCGCGGAATTCTGCCAGTGGTTCCATTTCCGCGTGCTCGGGGTTGCCGGCACGCCACTGACGATGACCTTCGAGAACGCCGCCGACGCGGTGTTCGCGGACGGCTGGCCGGACTACCGGGCGCTGGCGAGCTACGACCATCGCAACTGGTTCCGCGTTGCGACGACCTCCTACGAGGACGGGTGCCTGGTGATTCGCCATACGCCCGAGCGCGACAACGTCTATTACGCCTATTTCGAACCCTATTCGTTCGAGCGGCACATGGAGCTGCTGGGCATGGCGGAGTCTTCGCCTTGGGCTCAGGTCGTCAATCTCGGTGCCAGCGTCGAGGACCGCGACATCGACCTGATCGTGGTCGGGCGGCCGCGGCCGGATCGCAAGCCGGTGTGGATCACGGCGCGGCAACACCCTGGCGAGACCATGTCGGAATGGTTCGTCGAAGGCCTGCTCGAGCGCCTGCTGGACACTGCCGATCCGGTCGCCCGGCGGGTGCGCGAACTGGCGTGTCTGTACATCGTGCCCAACATGAACCCGGATGGCGCGGTGCGCGGCAACCTGCGCAGCAATGCACTCGGTGTCAATCTCAACCGCGAATGGCGAGATCCCAGCCTCGAGCGCAGCCCCGAAGTGTTGCTGGTGCGCGACCGGATGGAACGCACCGGCGTGTCCCTGTATCTCGACATCCATGGCGACGAGTCGCTGAACTACGTGTTCTTCTCGACCGCCGACGAGGTGCCGGGATTCACCGCCGAAGTGGCCGCACAGCAGGCCCGGTTCTCGGCCGCCTTTCGCGCCGCAAGCCCCGATTTCCAGAGCGAGCATGGCTATGTCAGCGGACGCTTCGGCGACGAATTGCTGACGCTGGCGTCGAAGTGGGTGGCATGGCACCACAAGTGCCTGTCGCTGACCCTGGAAATGCCGTTCAAGGACAACGCCAACCTGCCGGACGGGCTGACCGGCTGGAGTGCGGCGCGCAGCAAGCGGCTGGGTGCGGCGATCCTGTTGCCGCTGCTGGACTTCCTGCAGCAGTGAGGCGCTGCTGTCGTGCACCATGTGTCATCCGGCACGGTGCCGGGGGTGGGTGCGGCAGTAGGATTTGCGGGCACTGGGCTGTCGGGTTCGATGTGATGCCGCCGGCCATCCGTGGGGTGCGAAGCCGGCCGGCCGCCCTTCGGGTCAGATGGTCGACGGTCCGCACACGGCCCGCCCCGGTTGCACCAGCGCCCGCCGGCCCTTGCGCTGCGCGCGCGATTGGGTGAGGCTCGAGTCTTCGACCGGACCACCTCCCGACGACCATGCCGAGGCTCCAATCCCGCTGTGAACGGCTGCCGGTACGCGGCCTTGCCTACAACGTCCGTCATTGGGGACCCGCCGACGCACCGGTGGTGTTCCTGCTGCATGGCTGGATGGACACGTCGGCGACCTTCCAGTTCGTGGTCGATGCGCTGGTCGGTCGATGGCATCTGATCGCGCCCGACTGGCGGGGCTATGGCGACAGCGACTGGCTCGACCAGGCCTACTGGTTTCCGGATTTCCATGCCGATCTGGACGCCCTGCTGGCCCATTACTCGCCGCAACGGCCGGCCCAGATCGTCGGCCACAGCATGGGGGCGAGCATCGCCGGTAGCTACGCCGGCGTTCGCCCGGACCGGGTGACGCGTCTGGTGATGATGGATTTTCTTGGTCTCGCGCCGAGCGTCGCCGACGAAGCACCGGACCGGCTCGGCCAGTGGCTGCAGGACCTCGGCGGTCGACCGGCGCTCAGGCGCTACCCCGACCAGGCCGCCCTCGCGCGCCGGCTGTGCCACGCCAATGCCCGGTTGTCGCCCGAGCGCGCCGACTTCCTGTCGCGGACGGTCTCGCGCACGCTGGCCGACGGCAGCGTGACGATGGCATGCGATCCCTGGCATCGGGTGCCGGCGCCCTTGCGCTATCACACCGAGGATGTCCTGGCCTGCTGGCGCCGCATCCAGGCACCAGTGCTGCAATTGATCGCCGATCACGGTTATGTCATGGCGCGCTTCGGCGGTGAGTCCTCGGAACTGTCGCGCCGGCTGGCCTGCTTCGCCGATCACCGCAGCGTGACGGTGACCGATTGCGGCCACAACCTGCAGCACGACCAGCCGGAGCAGGTCGCCGCGGCGATCGAATCATTTCTGCTGGCGCACTGACTCGGAAGCGGATCAGCGCTTGGCGTCGGCGGCCGGCCGCGCGGCATTGGCGTCGTCGCTGACCGGCTCGACCTGAACGGACGTCGGTGGCGTTGCCGTCAGTGGCAGGCAGCCGGTGCAGTCGAGCCGCACCCGCGCCGACACACCACCGACCAGCAGCCATTCGGCGACATAGGCGGCCGCGCCGTCGGAGAATTCGCCGCGGATCCGCACCCCGTTTGCGTCATCGGAGATCAGCGTGAACTGCAGCGCATCGCGATCGATCGGCGACCAGGGATTGAACATGCCTCGGTGATCGAGTGCGACGACGATGTTGTCGACCACGGCAACCAACTGCTTGAAGCCCATTTCCGGCATCGTGCCCGCGGTGCCGAATACCGGGTAACCGTCCACCAGGCACAGCCGCTCATCGGTGCAGTAGTACAGGGCGTGTTCGCTGGCGACGAAGTGGTGCAGTTCCGCGACGACCCGGATGCGGTCGCCGAGGGCGATGGCCTGGCGTGGGTCGAGCGCGTGGGCAGGCGGACCCAGGAGCAACAGAGCGACGGCGCTTGCCAGCAGCTTCAATCGCGATCCTCAGGCGGGCATATCGTGACCATTGTGGCACAGACTGCGCGCCCTGCCGGAAGTTACTCCAGCGCGAGCAGCGTGCGCGCCGCGCTGAAGCGCTTGGCGAAGTAGCGGTTGTCCATGCGTTCGATACGAACCCGGCCACGGCGGCTCGGAGCGTGGATGAAGCGCTGGTCGCCGACATAGATACCCATGTGCGAAAACGGCTTGCCGTTGGTGTTGAAGAACACCAGGTCGCCGGCCTCGAGCGCGCGGCGCGGGATCGGCCGGGTGATCGAGGCGATGCGCGCGGCGTTGTGAGGCAGTTGCTGGCCGCTGATGATCTCGACCAGATAGCTCACCATGCCGCTGCAATCGACGCCGGCGTCCGGATTGCGCCCGCCGAAACGGTAGCCGGTTCCGAGCAGGTTGTAGGCCGAGATCACCAGTTGCTCGCGGTCGGTCGGGTGGCTCAGCGAAAAATAGGCGCGGCCGTCACGGATGTCGGGCCGGCGCGGGATCGTGCGTTGCGGTCCGTCGGCCGGGGGCTGCGGTGGTGTGCTGGCGCAGGCGGCGAGGGTGGCGACCGCCGCGGCGACGAAAAGCTGTTTGATGATCACTGGACGACCCTCCTGGCGCTGGCCGGCATGCCGCTCCCGGCGTGTTGCAGTCCGCCCCGTCCTGCGGCTGCAAGGCCTTGCGTGGGCAATGTTCGGTTCGCCGGCTCGGCTTGTTCCACGAGCGGCCGGGTGCGCATGTTCATGTCTCCAGCCGGAACGTGACCGGTCCGTGATTGGTCAAGGTGACGAACATCTCGGCGCCGAATCGGCCGCAGGCCACCGGTGCGTGCTCGGCATCGGCGAATTCCGCCAGATCGGAAAACAGGGCCTCGGCACGGGCCGGCTCGGCGGCACTCGAAAAGCCGGGGCGGGTGCCCTTGCGCGTATCCGCGGCCAGCGTGAACTGGGGCACCAGCAGCAGGCCGCCGGCGACATCGCGCAGCGAGCGGTTCATTCGCCCGGCCTCGTCGGCGAAGATGCGATAGCCGAGCAGCCGCTCGACCATCCGTCGTGCGTTGGCGTCGGCGTCTTCGCGTTCGATGCCGATCAGTGCCAGCATGCCGGCACCAATTGCGCCGACGATTTCGTCATCGACGACGACGCGGGCTTCGGTGACGCGCTGGATCAACGCGATCATCGTGTGCGTGGGCTAGGGACAGGGCGGGGTAGCCGGATCATGGCGGCCAAGCTTATTCGAGCCGCATCAATCGATCAATTCGACGCTGCCGCTGATGTTCACGGTGACGATGCCTTCGCCGGCCTGCAGCGGCATCGGCGCGGCATCGGCGCTCGCCATCGCGGCTCGAACCATTGGCATCGGCGGGCGCTGGCTGCCGGTATTCACGTGCAATTCGCGCAGGCGGTAGTTGCGCCCGAGGGTCGATGCCGCCAGCTTTGCCCGTGCCTCGAAGTTCTTCAATGCCTCGACCAGCGCGCGGTCTTCGGCCTCGCGACGGGTCGTCGGCGACGGCGACAGGCCGATGTCGGCCACCGCCATGGTCTTCTGCAGCTGGCCGATCAGGTCCGACAGGGCGGCGAGATCGGTGGACTCGAGTTCGAGGGTCGCCCGCATCCGCCAGCCTTCGATTTCCGCCCGTCCGGACCCCAGCCGGCCACTGCCATAGATCGGATTGCTTTGATGGCCGGCGCTGCGCACCTCGACCGCGGGGTAACGCTTCGCGCTTTCGAGTGCGTCCGCGATGGTCCGGTTGATCTCGGCGGCGAGCGCCGCCGGCGAAGGGCCGCTGGCTTCGACGTAGGCGTGCGCGACGGCCAGGTCGTTGGCAGCGCCGACGCTGGCTTCGGCAGAGAGTTCGACGGTCGGTGGCCCGGACGGCAGCGGTTCGGCCCGGAGAACTCCGGCGGCAAGGCTCATGGTCAGCGCGAGCGCGGTCACGGTCGATCTGCGTATCATTCTCCGCTCCTGTGCAAAGTTCGGTGGCCGAAGGGTAACGCTTCCTGCGCAGGCGTGGCGGCCGGAGCCGCCCGGTCGACCGCATTCGGAATCGAAATGGATCGAGAGCGCCTGCGCGCCGCGCTGTACGTCGCAGTTTCGGCCAGCGCCTTCGGCGCGATGGCGATCTTCGCCCGCTTCGCCGCTGCCGACGGCGCCAGCGTTCTCGTCGTGTTGTTCCTGCGCTTCGCGCTGGCCGGTGCGTTGATGGCCGCGGTGATGCGAATCTCCGGCCAGCGCTGGCCGAGCGGCCGTGCGCTGGCGGTGCTGTCCGGCATGGGCGGGCTGGGATATGTCGGCCAGTCGCTGTGCTTCTTCACCGCGCTTGGTTACGCGTCGGCCGGCATGGTGGCACTGCTGCTGTACCTGCACCCGTTCATCGTGACCATCCTCGCGGCCCTGCTCTTCGGTCATCGCCTCGGGCGGCTGCGCATCGCCTGCGTGCTGGCCGCCAGCGCCGGCACCGCACTGACGATCGGCGGCGACCTGCACAGCCAGCCGCTGGGACTGTTGCTCGGCGCCGGTGCGGCGCTGATCTACTCAGGCTACATCCTGGTCGGGGCGCGGGTGCTCGAGTCGCAGCCGCCGCTGGCCGCCGCCAGCGTCGTCATGCTGAGCGCCGCTGCGGTACTGGGCGTGCTGGTCGCGCTGATCCGACCGGCCTGGCCGGCAAGTGCCGCCGGCTGGTTGTGGATCGGACTGATCGCGCTGATATCGACGGTGGTCGCGATGGTGCTGCTGTTCGCTGGCATGCGGCGGCTCGGGCCCGCGGATGCGGTGACCCTGTCGACGCTGGAGCCGGTGGTGACCTTCGCGCTGGCCGCGATCGTGCTCGACGAGCGGGTGAGTCCGCTGCAGGCCGTCGGCGGCACGATCGTGATCTGCGCAGTCGTCTGGCTTGCCCGTTACGGCGGTGCCGGCGCGCCTCAGCCGTCGATGCGTTCGAGTTCTCGCTCGAAGCGGTGAGCGTTGGCGACGTAGCCGCTGGCGTTCTCCATCAGGCGCTGCAGGTCCTCGTCGGACAACTGGCGAATGATGCGCCCGGGCGATCCCACCACCAGCGAGCGGTCCGGCACGACCTTGCCTTCCGGAATCAGGGTGTTGGCGCCGACGATGCAGTGCTTGCCAACCACGGCCTTGTTGAGCACCACCGCGTTGATGCCGATCAGCGTGCCTTCGCCGATCGTGCAGCCGTGCAGCATCACCATGTGACCGATCGTGACGTTGTCGCCGACGGTGATCGGCACGCCCTCGTCGGTGTGCAGCACCGACCCGTCCTGGATGTTGGTGTTGGCGCCGATGATGATCGGATCGTTGTCGCCGCGCAGCACCGCACTGAACCAGACGTTGGCGTTGTCGCCGAGCACCACCGATCCGACCACGGACGCACTGTCGGCGATCCAGCAACCCTTACCGATCACGGGCGTGCGATCACCGAGCCTGTAGATCGCCATGACACATCCTCACGTTGGAAATCCGGTCCCGTCTTGGCGCGGGGCCGGCAATGATAACAGTGCACCCCGGCAGTGAAAATAGCTTCTCGGGGGCAATCACCTGATTCCAAGGTGCTTTCCCGATCGGGATGTCTGGCCCTGGACGGGCGCAGCTCAGAACACCTTGCCGGGATTGAGGATGCCGCGCGGATCGAGTGCGGCCTTCAGGCCGCGCATCGTCGCGATCTCGGCCGCCGAGCGCGAGTAGCTCAGGAAAGGTTTCTTGACGGTTCCGATGCCGTGTTCGGCCGAAACCGAGCCTTGGTAATCGCGCACGACCTCGTAGACCGCCTCCTCGACCGCCAGCTCGGTAGCCGCGGTGTCGTCGGGCAGCGCGAAGATGAAATGCAGGTTGCTGTCGCCGACATGACCGAAGAACATCGCCGCACGGCCCGGCCACAGCCGGCTCACGCGCTCGCGCAGGATCTCGACGACGGTGCCGATGTCACCGATCGGCACCGACACGTCGAAGGTCGCGCACGGTGCGAAGGCGGCGAGGATCGCCGCCACCTCGTCGCGCAGTGCCCAGAATCCGGTCACTTCCGTCTCTGAACGTGCGATCGCAGCATCCAGCACCCAGCCGGCGTCCATGGCTTCTTCGAGCACGCGTTCGAAGCGCGCCCCATCGCCTTCAGGGTCGGCGGCCAGCATGTCGGTGAGCACGTACAGCGGATAACCGTCCGGCAGCGGCGCGCGCGCGTTGCCGACTTCATGGGCGATGCCGTAGTAGTCCGCCCACATCAGCTCGAACGCACCGACGGCGCCCATCAGGCGGCGCTGCGCATGGCGCAGCAGGGCGATCGCCGAACGGTAATCGGGTAACGCACACAGCGCCGTGCACGCCGTCGCGGGCAGCGGATGCAGCCTGAAGACAGCCCGCGTGATCACGCCGAGCGTGCCCTCGGAACCGATGAACAGCTGCTTGAGGTCGTAGGCGGCGTTATTCTTCTGCATCTTGTTCATCATCGACAGCACGGTGCCGTCGGCCAGCACCGCTTCGAGGCCGAGCACGTGTTCGCGGGCCATGCCGTAGCGAATCACCCGGTTGCCACCGGCGTTGGTGGCGAGACCGCCGCCAACCGTGGCGGTGCCGCGCGCGCCCCAGTCGAGCGCGAACAGGAAATCGCGCTCGCGGGCCGCTTCCTGCAGGATCTGGATCGGGGTGCCGGCGGCCGCGGTGATCGTCGCCGCGGCCTCGTCGATCTCCTCGATGCCGCGCATGCGCTCGAGACTCATCGCGATCTGGTCCTCAGTGGCAATTGCGGCGCCGGCAATGCCGGTCATGCCACCCTGGGCGACGACGCCGACGCCGGCCTGGTTGCACAGCGACAGGATGGTGGACACTTCCGCCGTCGAGCGCGGCCGCACCAGGGCCATCGGCGTGTGCGGCGGTGCGCTGCTCCAGTCGCGCAGATAGCGTTCCTCGATGTCGCCGGCATCGATCACCTGGTCGTCTCCCAGGGCATCCCGCAGCTGTTCGACAATGTCGTCCATGGCCGCTCCGAAACCTGATACAGCGGGCATCATAGCGGGATCGCGGTTGGCGGGGAATCGTACCTGGGCCGGGGCGGGAAGGTGTTAGCATCCTCGCCCGGCCATCCACGGGGCGAGACCCATGCTCAGTTACCGCCATGCCTTCCATGCCGGCAATCACGCCGACGTGCTCAAGCACTGCGTGCTGCTGGCGCTGCTCGATCATCTGGTGCGCAAGGACAAGCCGCTGACCCTGGTGGACACCCATGCCGGTGCCGGTCGCTATGCCCTCGACAGTGTCCATGCGGACAAGACCGGCGAGTGGCGCAATGGCGTCGCACGCATCTTCGCCCGCGAGGCCTTGCCGCCTCTGCTGGAGCGCTACCGCAGGGCGGTGCTGGCGTTCAATCGCGGCGGCGACCTGCGCTTTTACCCGGGCTCGCCAGCGCTGTTGCACGGCGTGCTACGTGCCGACGATCGGCTGCGACTGTTCGAGCGCCACCCGACCGATTTCGGTTTTCTCGAGAAGGCCTTTGGCGGCGGCGACAGGCGGGTCGTGCTGGCGTGCGAAGACGGCTTGCGCGGACTGCGGGCGCTGTTGCCGCCGCCGAGCCGTCGGGCGCTGGTGATGATCGATCCGGCCTACGAGCGGCGCGAGGAATACCCGGCGGTGGTCGATGCGCTGCGTGACGGCCTGCGGCGTTTCGCGGGCGGCTGCTACATGGTCTGGTATCCCCGTCTGCAGAAGCCGGAATCCAAGCTGATCGCCGGCCAGTTGCTGGCGCTGGCGCCGCCTTCGTGGCTTCACGTGTGGCTCGACGTGGCCCGGCCCGCCCATGACGGCTTCGGCATGCACGGCAGCGGCCTGGTGGTGTTCAACCCGCCATGGACGCTGCCGAAGGACCTGGCGGAGACGATGCCGGTGCTGGTCGACTGCCTCGGCCAGGACGGCCACGCGCGCCATGGGCTCGAGTGTCACATCCCGTGACCACGGCAGCGCAGTTTCAGCCCAGCAGGTAGGGGAACAGTCGCGCCCGTTCGTCCGGCGACAGCGCGCGCACCCGGCGGATGTTGGCGGCGGGGATCGCGTCGGGGTCGGGATGACGCGCCAGCACGCGGCTGAGGCTGGCCTCGCGGATCAGGTGCAGGATCGGGCACGGCGAGCGGTTGGTCAGGTTGGCCGGATCGTCTGCAGCGGTGTCGGCGAAAACGTAGGCCGGGTGGAAGCTCGCGATCTGGAATTCGCCCTCCCAGCCATACTGGTGCAGCAGCAGTTCGGCAAAGTCGACGTAGCGCAGGTAGTCGTCGAAGTCGGCCAGCAGGCCGTCGATCGCCAGCAGCGTGGTCTCCAGTTCGGCCGCATCGGTGGCCGCCAGTCGCTCGAGTTCGGCCAGCAGCGCGTCGGTCAGCCGGTCTTCGTCGGGCGGCTGGCAGAGGGCGATCCGTACCTGTCCGCGCCGCCGCGGTGCGGCGGCGAACGGGCACAGGTCGAGGCCGATCACGACCTCGTCGAGCCACTGCTGGACTGCGGTTTCGAGCTCGCTCATGAGGCGTCGGTGGCAGATGCCAGTTGTCTGATGCGGGCGGCCGCGGCCGCCGGTTCGTCCACTTCGAGCAGGACCTGCTGAATTCGCGCCGGGCTCAGTCGTCCCGGCGGGCAACTCGCCGCCAACTGTTCGGCCAGTGCGGGCTCGGATGGATGGAAGCGCAGGAACAGGGTGCGCAACTGGTCGCTGCCGGCATTGCCGATCTCCAGCGCCAGATCGATGCGCCCGGGGCGGATCAGCGCCGGATCGAGCCGTTCGAAGTGATTGGTGGTCAGGATCACGATGCGTCCCTCCTGCGCGGCGACGCCGTCGAGCGCGTTGAGCAGGCCGCTGAAACTCACCTCGATGCGCTGGTCCTGCTTGTCGCGGGCGGCGAAGAAGGCATCGATGTCCTCGATCAGGATCATCGAGCGCGGCGGCGTCTTCTGCAGCAATTCGGCGATGGTCTGGTCGTTGAGCTTGGGATTGGTCAGGGACAGCGCACACAGCTTGAGGTGCAGTTCGCCGGCCAGGGCATAGGCCAGGCTGGTCTTGCCGGTGCCCGGCGGTCCGTGGAGCAGGTAGCCGCGCCGCCACGGGATGCCGAGCTCGGCGTACCACTGGCGGCGGGCGAAGAACTCGTCGATGTCGGCCAGCAGGCGCTCGCGCAGATCGCCGTCGAGCACCACCGAGTCGATCCGGCGCCGCGGCCTCGAGTCGGCGAGGTTCCAGGCCTCGCCCCACTTGTCGGCGGTGTAGAGCCGGGTGTGGTCGGCGACGTGGGCGTGGGCCTTGCGGATGATCTCTTCAAGGATGCCCTCGAGCAGCCGACGGCGT
The DNA here is from genome assembly GCA_020445765.1 of Rhodocyclaceae bacterium. Classification (GTDB taxonomy): domain Bacteria; phylum Pseudomonadota; class Gammaproteobacteria; order Burkholderiales; family Rhodocyclaceae; genus Cognatazoarcus. The sequence continues at coordinate 56,316 of JAGRFY010000025.1, forward strand.
GCGAACAGGGCACTGATGCGGAGCGTCTCGATGACCTGCAGGTTCACGGTGATGTCGCGCTGGATCCACATCGGTCGCCCACCGTGCCAGAACAGGTGGAATCCCGGTGCCGGGCTGTAGAGCAGTCGTGGCAGGCCTTCCGGGTCGTCGTCGGTGTCGTTGTCGCGGTGGTCCTGGATGACGGTGAACAAGCGGCTGTGGCGACCGTAGGGGAGGTCATTTAGCCAGCCGACGCAGGCGTGGAAGAGGTCGCTGCGGCTGTCGATCACCGCCGTGACGATGAAGACACGCTTGAGATGGCCCCACAGCATGCCCGGCAGCTTGCGCAGGGCGGCAATCAGCACGCCGGCGAGGCCGAGCACCAGGCCGCCGCTGACGATCTGGCTCTGCAGCTGGGTCTCGATGGTCTGCCGCAGGGCGTCCCAGGCGCTCATGCGCGATGGCTCGAATCGGTGCGGCGAGGCTTCATGTGTGGCGGCGGCCGGGGCACGGGGGCAGGCCGCAGTGTAATCGATGGCGGGCAGGGCGGCGGCGGCTGCTGCGGTTCAGCCGATGAAGACCGGGTCCGAGAACACCAGCGTGCCGTCGGCGCGCATCATCAGGTTGTCGGCGTTGAGGATGTCCGGCAACACCTGGTATTCCTCGATGAAATCCGACAGCGCGATGAGCGCCCGGTGGATGCTCTCGGATGCGATCGTCGGGCCCTGGACGAGGTGATACAGCGCGATGCGACCCATGTCGCGGCCGAGTTGGGCCCACTGGCGACAGCCTTCCCAGTAACGCTCGATCAACTCGCAGGCCTGGTCCGCGGCGGTGCTGCCAGGGACCAGCGGCAGCAGACGCTCGACTTCGAGCAGGTGGAAAGGGTAGCCGGACAGGGCCCGGCCGACTTCGCCGTGATCGGCGAACACGGTCAGGAAATGGGGGCCCTGCGGCCGGTCATCGGCGGTATAGAGGAAGTAGTCGGCCGGCGAGCTCACCAACTTCATGACCCGCGCCGGCTGCGTCGCGTCGAGCACGATGCTGTATTCGCCGCGGGCGATTTCACGGCGGCCGTCGAGCAGCGGGTGCGCTGGCACCGGATCGGGCAGGACGATGTCGGCCCGGCCCAGCGCCGTGCGGGCGGCGGCGATGTCGATCACCGGGCGCCCCGTGTCAGCCGATGATGTTGTAGCCGGCGTCGACGAAATGTACGCCGCCGGTGATGTAGCGCCCGGCGTCGGAAACCAGGAAGGCGGTCAGCGCGCCGATGTCTTCCGGGGTCACCAGCTTGTGCATCGGCGCGCGCTCGACGGCGGAGGCCATCAGTCCGTCGAAGCCGGCGATGCCCGATGCGGCGCGGGTCATCAGCGGTCCCGGCGAAACCGCATTGACGCGAATGTTCTTCTGTCCGAGCTCGAAGGCCATGTAACGGGTCGCCGCTTCGAGGGCGGCCTTGCACAGTCCCATCACGCCGTAGTTGGCAATGACCTTTTCCGAGCCGAGGTAAGTCATCGTCACCAGCGCGCCGCCGCCGGCTTTCTGGAGCAGGGGTTCGGCGGCCTTGGCGAGGCGCACGAAGGAGTGGGTGGAGACGTCCATCGCCTGCGCGAAGCCGTCCGCCGAGGTGTCGACCACGCGGCCGTGCAGGTCGTCGCGCTTGGCGAAGGCCATCGAGTGAATCGCGAAATCGAGGCGACCGAAGGCGTCGTCGATGGCCGCGAAGGTCGCTTCGACCGTCTCCGGCCGGGTCGCGTCGAGCAGGTGCACGTGCTTGACCCCGAGGCGTTGCACCACCGGCTCGATGAAGGCCCGGGTCTTTTCGTTCTGGTAACTGATGACCAGCTTGGCGCCGGCGTCGACGCAGGCTTCGGCCACGCCGGTCGATATGGATTTTTCGTTGGCGATACCGGTGATCAGGCCGATCTTGCCTTGGAGGTCTACGAGAGAAGGCATGGCTGGCTCCATGGACAGGTGTCAGGGATAGTGCGACGCAACAAGAATGAACGCAATTCATTACGACTGCGAGCACGAGCATCTTGAGGAGGGTTGTTGGTTTCACGCGACCGACGTGACAAACGGCCTTTCCTTTGTTGTTGCACTGCAATATCATGCTTCCCGATGTCAATCAGTCCCGAGCCGATGGAATCCGCACCCATTTTCGTCTTTCTCGATTTCGACGGCGTCACCCACCCATGGGGTGAGGTCGAGGATTTCCGCTGCCTGCCGCGGGTCGAGGAAGTCCTGCGGCGATTCGAGGAGCTCCGGGTGGTGATCACTTCCGACTGGCGCACGCTGTTCTCCGAGCGCAAGCTGGCGGCCCGCTTTGCCGAGGACCTGCGATCCAGGGTCGTCGGCGTGACGCCGCACATCGTGCCGCGCAAGGGCGGCGACCTCCACGGCCTGCGCGAACGCGAGGCACGCCAATGGCTCGCGGAATCGGGCCACGAGGGCGGGCGTTGGCTCGCCGTCGACGACGCACCCGGCAACTGGCTGACCCGTTCGCGGCTGGTACTGACCGACTTCAAGCGCGGCTTCACCCAGGAGGACGCGGTGGTCATGGCGCGTCTGATCGAGCGGCTGCGCGAAGGTACCGACGGCCTCGACGAGCATCCATTGCGCACCGTGCTGTGGGCCTGAGTCGGCGCGGCTGAGTCGGCGCGGCTTGCGGCCGGCGCCCCGCTGCAGGCACACTCGACGGACGACGGAACATCCTTGCGCATGGGGGCGCCGCGTTCGTGCCGGGCACCGAGATCCTCGTCATGGTGGCGATTGGGCTTGCCGTGTGGTTCTGGGTCGACACCCTGAACGCGCGCGAGGCCGGCATGGCCGCGGTTCGCGAGGCCTGCCGTGCCGCCAGCCTGCAACTGCTCGACGACACCGTCGCCACCGCCTCGGTCCGACTCGGCCGCAACGATCGCGGTCACGTGGCGATCCGCCGCGTCTACCAGTTCGAGTACAGCGACACCGGCGACAATCGTCGCAATGGCAGCGTCACGCTGCTCGGCAGCCGCGTCGTGATGATGTCGATCAGCCCGGAGCTGGTGGAACTGGTATGACTGGCCCCGTGCGGCTGCGGGCGGACTTCGGCAGGCGCGAGGTCGTCGATTGCGACCTGCTGCCGTGGCAGGCATCGCCGCTGCCGGGTGTCGAGCGGCGGATGCTCGACCGTATCGGCGACGAGGTCGCGCGCGCCACCAGCATCGTGCGCTACGCGGCCGGCGCCGCCTTCGCGCCCCACGAACATCCGCTCGGCGAAGAGTTTCTGGTCCTCGAGGGCTGCTTCGAGGACGAACACGGCCACTATCCGACCGGCCACTACGTGCGCAATCCTCCCGGCTCGCGCCACGCACCGGGATCGCGCGACGGCTGCACGATCTTCGTCAAGCTGCGGCAGTTCGCGCCGAACGACCGTCAGCGCCGGGTCGTCGATACCTGCCGGGGTGCCTGGTATCCGGGCCCCGCCGACGGCATTTCGGTGCAGGCCCTGCATGACTTCGGCACCGAGCGGGTGGTGCTCCAGCGCTGGCACCGCGATGCACGTCTCGGAAACCATCGGCATGCCGGTGGCGCCGAGGTGCTGGTGCTGGAAGGGGCATGGCAGGACGAATTCGGGCGCTATCCGGCCGGGACCTGGCTGCGCCTGCCCGCGGACGGCGCCCACGCGCCGCACACTTCAGAAGGCTGCCTGCTGTGGCTCAAGAGCGGGCACCTTGGGGCATTGGCCGGATGAATTTCCTGGCCCACGCCTGGCTGGCCGGCGAGCATTCCGCCCGCCGGATCGGCGGCCTTGCCGGCGATTTCGTCAAAGGGCCGCTGCCGGCCGGATTGCCGCCGGACCTCGCCTCCGGCGTTGGGCTCCATCGGGCGATCGACAGCTTCTCCGAACGGCATCCGGCCTTCGTCGCCAGCCGCGCGCGGGTCGGCGCCTCGCGCCGCCGCTACGCCGGCGTCCTGGTGGACATGTTCTACGACCACCTGCTGGCCATCCACTGGACGCGCTTCTCCGAACAGGCGCTGGTGGCGTTCAGCGCCGAGACCTACCGCATGACCGAGGCACGCCTGTCGGACCTGCCGGCCGCATTCGGCGAGGTCTTCGAGCGGATGCGGTCGGGCGACTGGTTGTCGGCGTATCGCGAGCCGCAGGCGCTGGCCGATGCGCTGGCGCGAATGTCCCGTTATCGCATCCGGCGTGCCAATCCGCTGGCCGACGGCTTCGACGAGTTCGAAGCGGCGCGTGCCGGCTTCGAGGCCGATTTTCTGCAATTCATGCCGGACGCGCTGGCATTCGCCAGGCAATGGCAGTCCCCCGGAGGACGACGCGCATGACCCGATCCCTGCGCAGTGCACTGGAACGCCTCGCCGGCGGCCACATCTCGGCGCACCAGTGCGTCGCCGTTTGGCGCGCGGACGCGCCGCCGGCGCTGGCCGAACTGCCGCCGCGCTTCGGCGAGGTGCTCGACCAACTGCTGATGCGGCTCGAATCCTCGGCCGGGTTCGCCGGCGAGAGTTGCTCGTTCGACCAGCAGGCGCTGGTCGCCGAGCTTTCATTGTGGCTCGACAGGGCCGAGGCCCGGCTGGTGCGACCGTCGACCAATGCGTCGCGCTGATGCCGCCGCCGTCAGGCGCGCTTGCGGCAGTTGTCGAAGCGCCAGCGCACCCGTTTGGCAAACCACTCGGTCGTCAGCTCGCGGGTGATCTTCGGACTCTTCAACTGGATGCGGGGAATCGTCGCCCGCGGCAGGGACTTGCCTTGACGCGCCTCGGCCAGACGAAATACCCGGCGATAGAGTTCGGTCCCGGCGAACTCGGGCGCCTTTTCGAGGCGCAGCGCGCGATCGACCTGGCGCGGTGACAGATCGAGCCGCTCGATGATCCGGTCGATCGCCCGGCGGGTCTGGCTGGGCGTGTCGTCGGGGCGCCCGTCGCGGTAGCGCAGCAGGTCACCGTCGGGCGCCAGCCGGGCGCCGCTGGCCGCCGCCAGGGCCTGCTGGAAGGCGGCGTTGCGGCTCGCGTAGCGGCCCGCATTGAAATCGGCGAAGCGGAACACCGGATCGTCGTAGGGCGCCGGATAATCCATCAGGATCGCAATGCCGAAATACATGCCGCCGCGGCGGGTGAAGACCTCGTTGCGGATCGATTCGTCGACCCGGTACGGATAGCCGTGGCTGCGGGCATGGCGCTCGGCGAACGCGATGCTGACCTGCATTGGACCTCCGGTGCGCACCGGGTTGCGGTCGGCCAGCAACAACGGACCGAAGGGCAATTCGCCGATCATCTCCTGGTAGAGCTGGTTCATTTCGCGCTCGGTGCGCAGCGCGTCGATGCGCCGGCGGTAGCTGCGACCGTCCGGCGAGCGGGTCTCAAGCGCGCCGTCGAGCACCAGCCGAGGCACGCCGTAGCGCGCGCGGCGCGTTTCGATCTCCTTCCAGACGATCTTCGACAGGCCCGGCACCGGCGGGTCGGCGACGAACAGCGATTCCTGTTCGGTGATCGCGACGACGCTGCAGATGTTCTCTTCGGTGGCGGCGATGCCGAGGTCGTGAAAGGCGACTGCGATGTCCTTCGCCCAGCCGTCGGTGTCCTTGGCGCGGGACGGGATGTAGCGCCCGATGCGGCCGGCTGTCAGCGCCGGCGGCTGCGGCAGCGGCGTCACCACCGACGGCTCCGGCGGAGGCGTGCGCACCGGTGGCAACGGCGGGCTGACCCGACTCTTCGGCGGCGCAGGCTGCTCGCCCGGCGTGGTCGGCAGGTCCGGCGACTGCCGCACTTCGGTCGGCGTCGCGCATGCGGCGATCAGTGCGCTGAGGCCGAGCGCCGGGAGCGAACGCCGTATTCGAGGTGCAAGCACGGATCAGCGCTGGGGCATGATGCAGCGCAGGAACTCGTTTCTCGCCTGCTCGCTGCTTTCGAACTCGCCGGCCCAGGCCTGGGTCACGACCCGTTCGTCGCCGCGCCTGTCTTCGCCGAGCAGCAGGCAAAGCTGTTCGGCCTCGATCATGCAGGCGGCACCGCGGGCCTCGCCATGGTGCACCAGCGCGTCGGCGACGTCTCGGGTCATCCACTCCTGGTAGGTGAAGCGATGCCCGATGGCGTCGACCATGCGGGCGATGCGGCCGAAGCCGTGCAGTCGCCCGCCGGGCAGGTAGGCGACGTGCGCCACGCCCCGGAACGGCACCAGGTGATGGGGGCAGACGCCGTGCACCGCGATGCCGCGGATCACCACCATGTCGCGTCGCGGATCGGCAAAACCGTCACCGAGGGCCTCGGCCGGGTCGAGATCGTAGCCGCCGAGCAGGCGCTTCTGCCACAACTCGCGCACACGGCGTGCCGTGCGGCCGGTATGCACCGAGTCGTGCGGCACGCCGCAGGCCGACAGCAGGGCGCCAACCGCGGCCTCGAAGGCTTCGGCGTCGAAGGGGCCACTGCGGCCGATCCCGATGCATCCGCTCGGCGGATACCGGGGCTCGTGGCTGTCGGGCATGGGTGCCTCCTTGCGATCGAAGGCCCGATGATACCGCGCGCCGGGCGGCACCCGCCGGGGATGGTCAGTGACCGGCGGCGTCGCCCCAGATCTGTTTCAGTCGCTGATCGCGCCCGCAACTGAAGCGGTAGTACTTGTAGCGCAGCGGATTCTTCATGTAGTAGTCCTGATGGTAGTCCTCGGCCGCGTAGAAGCGGCCGGCGGCGACGACCTCGGTGGCCAGCGGCTTGCCGAACACGGCCTGCTCGAGCGCCCGCTTCGACTCCTCGGCCAGCGCCTTCTGATGTTCGTCGTGATAGAAGATCGCGCTGCGATACTGGCTGCCGGCGTCGCAGAACTGACGGTTCTTCACGGTCGGATCGATGTTGTGCCAGAAGGTCGTCAGCAATTGCTCGTAGCTGACCTTGTCCGGGTCGTAGACGATCTGGACGGCTTCGGCATGACCGGTGGTGCCGCTCGACACCTCGGGATAGGTCGGATCGGCAGTGTGGCCGCCGATGTAGCCGGAGGTGGTCGAGATCACGCCGTCCATTTCGTCGAACGGCCCCTCCATGCACCAGAAGCAGCCACCGGCGAAAGTGGCGGTGGCGGTCGCCGCCTGGACAGGCGCGGCGAGGGTGCCGGCGATCAGCAGCGAGAGCAGGAAGCGCGACATGGGGGAGTTCTCCTGTAATGGTCGGTGGACGTCGATGGCTGGCGGCGGTTCCGGCGCGCATGCACCAATCCGATGCTGCAGTGCAGCATAGTGGTGCAGATCGATCGGTGGCCGCGTCGGCTCTGGCAGGGTTGACAGGAGAATGACGCGCATCCTTTCAGCAATTCACGCGAATTCGGGCGAACCGGGCGGTGCCCGTGCGATATGGCACGCGCTTCGCTTGGCAGTTCGGGAAAGCATTGAACGTGTGCCATCGATTGATCGACATCAAAGATGTAAGCTAGACATCGCCGACCCTACGGAGGCTGACATGGAAACCGCCGACATTCGCATTCCGCTCGCCGATTCGCGCGAGATCTACCGGATCGAGGACGTCGACCGCGCCCTCGAGGACAGCGCCGCCCAGCGCAACGAATCCCTGGCCAGCTTCTACGACCGCATGAAGAAGCTGGGCGGCACCCGCTTCGTGGTCAAGCCGAGCCGGGCCGACGCGCTCGATTCGCTGTACGAGCGCTGCCCGAACTTCGGCGATGTCATCGACGACCTCAAGAAATCGATGGCGCTGGCGGTTTCCGGCAACGAGCCGGTCAGCTTCGCGCCGATGCTGCTGCTCGGCGAGCCCGGCATCGGCAAGACCCACTTCGCGAAGTCGCTGGCCGAACAGCTCGGCACCGGCTACCAGTTCGTGTCGATGAGTTCGCTGACGGCCGGATGGATCCTGTCGGGCGCGTCGTCGCAATGGAACCACGCCAAGGCCGGCAAGGTCGCCAACACCCTGGTCGGCAGCGAGGTGGCGAACCCGGTGATCGTGCTCGACGAGGTGGACAAGGCCGGCGGCGACTCGCGCTACGATCCGATGGGCGCCCTGTACGAGTTGTTCGAACTGGACACCGCGCGCCGCTTCCGGGACGAGTTCGTCGATGTCGAGATGGACGCCAGCCACATCCTGTGGGTGACCACGGCCAACGACGAGCGCGGCATCCCCGAGCCGATCCTGAACCGGATGAACGTGTATTCGGTGCCGCGGCCCGATGCCGACGAATCCTTTCAGATCGCCTGCCGGCTGTATCGCGAGATCGTCGCCGCCCATGACTGGGGTTTCCCTGCCGAGCCGTCCGTCGATGTGATGGAGCGGCTCGCCCAGTATCCGCCCCGCGAACAGCGTCGCGCGCTGATGGCGGCCTTCGGCAATGCCAAGCTGGCCGGGCGCGACGAGCTCGAAGTCGAGGATCTCGACGCCTTCCGCGCCGGGGGCAAGCGCAAGATCGGCTTCTGAGCGGCGCGTCCTGGGCGCACCGGTCTGCGTCGCCGCCTAGAGCGGGTCGCAGGTCTGGCGCCGGCGCTCGACGTCTGCGCGGAATTCGTTGCAGCGTTCGATGTATTCGCGGGTGCTCTTGGGCATCGGTACACGGGCGCGGGTGACGTAGCTGATCAGGTCGATGCCCTTTTCGATCAGTGCGCGCGCGGCCGACGCTTCCCGCTGATCGACCTCGGTGACGCCCGCCTGCAGCTTCGGCAGGTAGTCCTTGACCTTCTCGGCAGCGACCGCGAAGCGGCTCCAGACGTCGAAGATCGCCGGGTCGGTACGCAGGGTCTCGCTCTTGATCTTGGCGGCGTCGGCGTAGTCGCGGAGGATCGGCTCGATCTCGTCGCCGAAGATGTCGAGCCCCGAGAACACGCTGATCATCGCCTCGGTGAGGCGGTCGATGTCGCGCATGGTCATCGCGATCTTGACGTAGCGACTCTCGTAGAACGCGTCGATCGGCATCGTGAACGCCTTGAAGGGTTCGCCCCACAGTTCGTCGATGCCTTCGTCACCGCTGCGATGACGCACCAGCTTGCCGAGCGTCAGTGCCTCCTGCAGACACTGCCCGCACTCCCGCATCAGTTCGTTGTCGGTCTGGATCTCGATGCCCATCGCCTGCAATTCGACGAGCTTGGTGAAGATGTCGGTGGCGCGATTGAACAGGGCGCCGGCGAGCATCGCGCCCTTGACCCGCTTGAGCTGCGGATCGGTGGCGACGTCGTAGGCGGTGCGAGCCTCGTTGAGGCGGCGGCCCGGAATGTTCAGCCCATGCTCGACATGATTGAACAGCCGCCGGGTGAGGCCCTCGATCAGCCGCTTCTTCGCCTCGAGCGTGTTGGCGGGCGGCGAGTAGGCCTTGATCCAGTAGCCGTAGTAATAGACCCGGTCGGCGCCGTCGATCGTGCGGCGCGTGCCGAGCGGAATCGATTCGTTCATGGGGCGAAGTATCGGTGCCTATAGGGAATGCAGCTGCGTCGAGCGTCACAAGTTTAGGCCAATGCAAGCTGCGCCGCAGCATCCGGCGGCACAATCGGTCGCGTTCCGTTGTATCGCCACGACGCCCTGTTGACTTTCTGCCCGATGCCGGCGTGGTCCGCTGCCGCCGAGCCGGAAAGCCGCGCCATTGCTAAAGGTCGGCCACAGCGAGTCGATATCAGGAGCATCCCGAAATTCGCGGAAACACTTTCCCGGCATCCGATCCACGCAGGTTCCCAGCGAAAGACAGCCTTGAGCATCCCTGTTCCCCGTGATGATCTGATCGACTTCCTGGACGATCTCGACGACGACGGCCGCTGCGACGACGGCAGCGGCGGCCACTTGGTATGGACCGTGCTGGTCGTCGACGACGACGACGAGGTGCATCACGCGACGATGTTCGCGTTGCAGAACGCCTCGGTGCTGGACAGACCCTTGCGGCTGCTGCACGCCCGCAGCGCCGGCGAGGCGCGATCGATCCTCGAGGCAGAGGGCCCGGAGATCGCGGTCGTGCTGCTGGACGTGGTGATGGAGACCCCGGAGGCCGGCCTCGACCTGGTCGCCGTCATCCGCCGGGAACTCGAGCTCACCGAGCTGCGCATCATCCTGCGCACCGGACAACCCGGCTACGCACCCGAACTCAGCGTCGTGCGCGACTACGACATCAACGATTACAAGACCAAGTCGGAACTCACCCATGTGCGGCTGGTGACGGCGCTGACCGCGGCGATTCGCAGCTTCGAGCAGATCCGCACGATCAGCGCCAGCCGCCGCGGCCTCGACATGATCGTCAAGTCGGCTTCGGAACTGTTCGGCCGGCGCGCGCTGGCGAGCTTCGCCGAAGGCGTGCTGACCCAGATCGCGGCGCTGCTGAAGCTCGAGCCCGAGGGCCTGATCTGCGTGCGCAACAGCGTGAGCTTCGTGCGCGACATCGACTCGTCGCTGACCATCGCTGGTGCGGCCGGGCGTTTCCGCACCCACGTCGACCGCCCGCTGTCGGACCTCGCGGAACGGGACATCGTCACCACCATCAGCCGCTGCGTCGAGTCGCGCCGGAGTCTCTACGACGATCACGCCACGGTGCTGTACCTGAGCGGCGAGGCCGGCCGCGCAGCCATCGTCTATCTGGCGACGGAACGCCCCCTCGATCCGGTCGATCGTCGGCTGCTGGAGGTCTTCGCGGTCAATATCGGCGTCGGCTTCGAGAACGTCGGACTGTTCGAGCGGCTCAACTTCTTCGCCTACTTCGATCCGCTGACGCGGCTGCCCAACCGCGTGCGCTTCATCGAGGAGGTCGACCAGTTCCTGAAGTCGCCGGTGGTCGCCAGCGATTACGGCGTCGTCCTGCTCGACATTGCCGGATTCTCCGAGGTCAACAACGCGCTCGGGCAACGCACTGGCGATGCATTGCTGATGGCGGTTGCGCGGCGACTGAAGGGCGCCTTTCCCGACGGGGTGCGGCTGGCGCGGCTGATCGGCGACAGCTTCGTGTTGTTCGGTCCGCTGACCATTCTCCAGCCGCAGGCGCTGCTGAAGGTGTTCGATGCGCCGTTCCACGCCCGCGGCCACGGCGTGCCGCTGCGGATCCGGGCGGGCTTCGCGCCGGTGACCAGCAACGCGGACGGCATGCTGCCGAGAACCGCCGACCTGCTGCGCGATGCCGCAGTGGCGCTGGGGCACGCCAAGCTCGATCCGGCGGTGCGCTATTGCGCCTATTCGGCGCAGATGGCCGGACAGGCGCGCAAGCGCGTGGCGATGCTCAACGAACTGCGCGCGGCGATCGATTTCCAGCGTGGATTGACCGTGCATTACCAGCCTCAGGTGGACGCGGTCAGCCATGAACTGCGCGGCGTCGAGGCATTGATCCGCTGGCGCAACGAGCGCGGCGAGATGGTGTCGCCGCAGGATTTCATTCCGCTGGCCGAATACACCGGGTTGATCGGCGAGATCGGTGCCTGGGTGTTCCGCCAGGCCTGCAATCAACTGGTACGCTGGCGCCAGGCTGGCGAGGATGGCCTGATCGTCGCGGTGAATGTGTCCGCCCTGCAGTTTCGGCAGGAAGGCTTCGTCGACATGATCCGCAGCACCCTCGCCGCGAGCGGGGCACCGGCCGATCGCATCGAACTGGAGATCACCGAATCGGTGGCGATGGAAGAGGTGGACAAGGTCGCCGCCCAGCTGCGGGCGCTCAAATCGCTCGGCATCCGCATCGCCCTCGACGACTTCGGCTGCGGCTTCTCGTCGCTGAGCAGCCTGTCGCGCCTGCCGATCGACCGCGTCAAGGTGGATCGCTGCTTCGTTGCCGAACTCGACGCGGACAACGCCGGCACCGGCATCGTCCATACCATCCTGAAGCTGGCGGAAGGCTCGGGCATGTCGGTGGTGGCCGAGGGGGTCGAGACCGTCGAGCAGGCAGATCTGCTGCAACAGCTCGGATGTCGCGAAATGCAGGGATTTCTCTACGGGCGTCCGATGGCCGCCGACGAATTCGACATCTGGCTGGGCCAGTTCCACGAAGAGCCCATGGTGTGACCGTGGCCCCCGGGGCGCGACCGCCCATGCCGCGCCCCGGGGGTATCGCGATCAGACCTTGGCCAGCGCCTGCTCGAGGTCGGCGATGATGTCGTCCACGTGCTCGATGCCAATCGACAGCCGCACCATGTCTTCGGTGACGCCGGCCTTGGCCAGTTCCGCGGGCGAGAGCTGGCGGTGGGTGGTCGAAGCCGGATGGCAGGCCAGCGACTTGGCGTCGCCGATATTGACCAGCCGGGTGATCAGCTCGAGCGCGTCCTGGAAGCGCGCGCCGCCGTCGTGGCCGCCTTCGACGCCGAAGGTCAGGATGCCGGAGGCGCGGCCGCCCATGTACTTCCCGACCAGCGGATGATCGGCGTGGTCCTCGAGGCCGGCGTAGTTCACCCACTTCACCTTGCCGTGACCCTTCAGGTAGTTGGCCACGGCGGTGGCGTTGTCGCAGATGCGGTCCATGCGCAGCGCCACGGTCTCGATGCCCTGCAGGATCAGGAAACTGTTGAACGGGCTGATCGCCGCACCCATGTTGCGCAGCGGCACCACCCGCGCGCGTCCGATGTAGGCCGCCGGGCCGAGGGCTTCGGTGTAGACGACGCCGTGGTACGAGACGTCGGGCTCGTTGAGGCGACGGAACTTCTGCTTGTGGTCGGCCCACGGGAACTTGCCGGAATCGACGATCACGCCGCCGATCGAATTGCCGTGGCCGCCGAGATACTTGGTCAGTGAATGCACGACGATGTCGGCGCCGTGCTCGAACGGCCGGCACAAGTAGGGCGTGGGCACGGTGTTGTCGACGATCAGCGGTACGCCGTGTCGGTGGGCGATCTCGGCCAGCCGCTCGAAGTCGGTGACGTTGCCGAGCGGGTTACCGACCGATTCGCAGAACACCGCCTTGGTGCGTTCGTCGATCAGCGGCTCGAAACTCGCCGGGTCGCGGTGGTCGGCGAAGCGCACCTCGATGCCGTACTGGGGCAGGGTATGGGCGAACAGGTTGTAGGTGCCGCCGTACAGCGTCGCCGCCGACACGATGTTGTCGCCGGCTTCGGCGATGGTCTGGATCGAGTAGGTGATCGCCGCCTGGCCCGAGGCCAGCGCCAGCGCAGCGATGCCGCCCTCCATCGCAGCGATGCGCTGCTCGAGGACGTCCTGGGTCGGATTCATGATCCGCGTGTAGATGTTGCCCTGCACCTTGAGGTCGAACAGATCGGCACCGTGCTGGGTGTCGTCGAACGCGTAGGAGGTGGTCTGGTAGATCGGCACCGCGACCGCGCGCGTCGTCGGGTCCGCCTTGAATCCAGCATGTACGGCCAGTGTTTCCAGCTTCATCCGGGGTCTCCTGATCGGTGTGGGCGAGTTGGCGAGTATAGCCAAGCGCCTGTTGGATCGGGCCCTGGCCGCAGTCGCGTTGCGACTCTGCAGGGGGCCCGGATTGAGCCGGATCAATTGTGCACTTGCAGATTGCATTAATGCTGTCAACCGGGATAATCGATTTTTGACATATAACAAGCACGCGCCGTGGGTCAGAGCGGACGCGGGCAATAGATCGAGTCGAGGGCCTCCAGGCCCCGGCGGGGAAGCGATCACCGAACCGGCACCCGTTCGGCCGCTTCACCCGGCTCATCACGACTTAGGAGGAGACATTGATGGCTAGTCACAAGAAGCCAGCCACCTGGCTTGATCTCGCGGCCGGGCCGCGCTGGGATCGCGAGCATTTCGATCTCAAGCTGCACCCGGTATCCGCCGACTGCGGCGAATGCTTCGTGCTGTCGCTGTCGGGGCGCATGGTCTATTCCGGCGACGGCCGCCTGACCGTGTTCCGGACGCGAGACGCCGTTGCGCGCTTCCTGCGCCTGCTCGAAATCGAGGTGCCACCGACCGCCGAGCACTGCGGTTCACTGGAAAGTCAGCCGGGACGACAGCAATGCCTGCGACTGTGCGGCGAGGGCCTTTGCCCGTGCAGCCTCGAACGCGATCCCGAATACTCGCCGGCCGCCGCCGATGGCGCCCGCTATGCCCGTTCCCGCCGCAGTTCGCGGCTCAACCGTTCCGCCATCGCCTGATCGAATGCCGTGAGCACGATGCGCCCCGGGGGCGCATCGTCGCCCGCGAACGATCGGCAGGTCGCCACCGCAACTGCACACGCGAGATCCGCCGGATAGCCATAGACGCCGCAACTGATCGCGGGAAACGCGATCGAAGCGAAACCCCGTTCGCGCGCGATCGCGAGGGCATTGCGGTAGCAGCTCGCGAGCAGCGACGGCTCGCCGCGCTCGCCGCCGGACCAGACCGGCCCGACGGTGTGGATGATCCAGCCCGCAGTCAGATCGAAACCCGGCGTCAGCTTGGCATCGCCGGTGGCGCAGCCGCCGAGTCCGCGGCAGTGCGCGAGCAGGCGCGGGCCGGCTGCGCGATGGATGGCCCCGTCTACGCCGCCGCCGCCGAGCAGCGAATTATTCGCGGCATTGACGATGACCTCGACGTCGAGTCGGGTGATGTCGGCCTGCAGCACTTCGATCCGGGCCATGTTCGGGTCGCCTCCGTCCCGCCTCGCCTTTCGACTTGAAAGGCGCAAGGCCTGCATTTAAGTTAATACGAACTTTCCGACAACGACACGGCCAGCACGCACACCAGATGGCGTCACGAATCGTAGCGGTTGTATCCCAGAAGGGTGGCGCCGGCAAGACGACGGTGCTGATGCAGATTGCCGGGGGGCTGGCCGAGGCCGGCCGGGAATTCGCCATCGCCGATCTAGACCCGCAGGAAAGCGCGCTGCGCTGGTCGGAGCTGGCGGCCGATGCCGGCTCCGGCATTCCGGTGGCGACCGCGGTCGGTGGCGACGGCGCCGCAGCTGCCCTGCGCAGGCTCGGCCGTCAGCGTCGGTTGCTGCTGGTGGACTGCCCGCCGTCGATCGAACACGCCCACACCCTGGCGGCGCTCGACGTCGCCGATCTGGTGCTGGTGCCGGTGGTTCCGGGGCCGACCGATCTGTGGTCCACCCGCGCGGTCGAATCGCTGATCCTGCAGAAGCAGCGCCGCCGCAAGGCCTTGATGGCCTTCCTGCTGCCGAACCGGGTACCACGCACCCGTCTGGCGGGCGAGATCGTCGACTTCATGAATGAATTTGCGCTGCCCTTGCTGCCGCACGCCCTGGCGCAGCGCAACGCTTATGCCGAAAGCGCGCTTGCCGGTGGCTCGGTGTTCCAGCTTGGACGACCGGCCGAGAGCGCACGGGAGGAAGTCCGCGGACTGGTCCGCGCCCTGTTGAAGGAACTGGAGAAGAACGAGCAATGACCGCCACCACCAAGACGCGCAACGCTCTGCGCGCGAGCCTGAAGTCCGAGGACGCCTCGATCGAAAAACGCCTGCCCGCGGCCGATGCCGCGGCTGCGCCGTCAAGCGCGGCGGCCGCCGGCGCTGGTGCGGCGAGCGAGGCAGTCGCGCCGACGGGCCGTGCAACGAAGGCGCCCACCAGCACGCACAGCCGCGTCGCCAGGCCCGCAGCGGCCAAAACGGGCAAGGCCACCGCCACCAGGCGCAGCGCAGGCGTGGCACCGAAGCGGGCGGCGGCAAAGCCGGTGGCCGGCGAGACCAAGACGGCTGCCGCAGCGGCCACCGGCACGCCGGCGAAGGCCGCCACCGGCGGAACCGCGACTGTGCGGACGGCCCCGGCCACCGGTGCGGGCAGCAAGCCCGCCGCCGCATCGCGAGCGGCCGCCGCGAAGCCGGCGGGCGCGAAGAAGACCGCCGCGGCTGCGACCAAGGCCAAGGCCAAGGCCGCAGCGGCAGGCGCCGCCTCTCGCCCGAAGACGACCGCGAAGGCGGCGGTGAGTGTGCCGCGTCCGGTTGCGGCTCAGGCGGTGAGCCGGGCGCCGGCTGAGCGACCGGCGCTGCGGCCGTCGGAACTGTTCGCGGCTGCCGCCAAGACCGGCGGCAAGGGCAAGAAGTCGAAAGCCAAGGACAAAGGCAAGGACAAAGGCGTCAAGGGCGTCGACGAATCGGTCGCGATGGCGCGATCGGAACATGCCGAGCTGAAGGCACTGCGTGCGGACCTCGGCAAGAAAGGCCACAAGTGCAGCAAGTCGGAACTGATGCGCGTCGGGCTCGGCCTGCTGCTCGCGCAGAAGCCCGCACAGATCGCCAAAGGGCTAGCCGCCCTGCCGGTGCTGGCCAAGGCCAAGAAGAAGTAGCCAGGTGGTGGTGCGGCCGGGCGATGAGTGTTTGCGCCGGCCGTGCCGGCCACCGCCTATTTTTCCGGCGGCAGCAGGCCGTGCAGGCGCATCTCGCCGCCGAGCTTGTCGATCAGTTCCTCGACCACCTGCACCGATGATTCCGGATCGACCGTCTCGGTCAGCGCCGACCACACCGGCTTGCCCTCGGGCAGGCGGTAGAGCACGGTATCGACGATCACCCGCCGGGTGGTCGCGGTGTAGCCCGGCGTGGTGTAGGTGTAGGCAACCGGATAGTAGGCGTAGAACGAGCGGTGATACGGCCGCAGGCCGACGAACAGCGGATCGGGCATGAACTGGGTCTGCGGCGGAATGTACTGCTCGGTGGTGTCGTCGGAGACCAGCCGCGCCACCAGCGCGGCGTCGAAGCCCATCGGTGCGAGCTTCTCGCGCAGCGCCTTCTCTTCGAGCCGGGTGTCGAGATCGAGCGAATACGACGGCACCGCACCGACCTCCGCCGGCAGCGAACGCACGGTGAGATCCTCGGCGACGCGGCGCACCTCGTCGTCGGTGACCGCGACGAATACCGCCAGCTTCTTCGGCGGGCCGCCGTGATCGGTGCCGTCGATCCAGCTGTTGCGGATCGTGGTCGAGGCGCAGGCCGACAGCATCGCGGTGGCCAGGGCCAGCAGCAGGAGTCTGGCGGTCGTCATCTTCGGGTCTCCTCTCGCCCGCAACCCGGGCTGCATGGATTATGGCGGGCCGGCGTCATGCGCGAAAGCGCATGTCGCCGGCATCGTCGAATTCGAACATCGGCCCCCAGGCCAATTCCCAATGATAGCCTTCCGGATCTTCGAAGTAGCCGGAATAGCCGCCCCAGAAGGTATCCGCAGCCGGCTTGACGATGCGCCCGCCAGCGGCCGCGACGTGCGCCATGCGGCGGTCCACGTCGTCGCGGCTGGCGGCATTGCAGGCCAGCGTGACGCCGGCGAAGGCGGACCGGCTGCGCGGCACGTCCGGGCCGATGTCCTCGGCCAGCTTGTCCACCGGATACAGCCCGAGCCAGACGCCGGGCAGGCAGAAGAACGAGACGCCGTCGAAATCGCCGGTGGTGTCGATGCCGAACACGCGGCGGTAGAAGGCCGTGGTGCGGGCCAGATCGGTGACGCCGAGCGTGACCATGTGCATGCGGGGCAGGGGGAGGGTGTCGGTGCGGGTCATCGTGGACTCCTGGTGTGAGTGAACCATAGCCGGGCCGGCGGTGGCGGCCCGACTTGTCAATGAAAGTTTCTGGCCGGGATCATCAGCTTGCCGAGCAGGGCGGAGTGATCCACCACCCGGCTCGCCACCAGGTGCACGACCCGCCCTTCGCGGCGGATCTGGCCGAACACGCCGAGCAGCCGTGCACCCAGCAGTTCGCGCCGCTGCCGACCCACCAGGGCCTCGTGTACCACCACGTTCACGAGGCCGGTTTCGTCTTCGAGGGTGACGAACATCGTGCCCTTGGCCGTGCTCGGGCGCTGGCGGCAGGTGACGAGGCCGGCGCCACGGGCGAGCTTGCGGTCCGGATAGGCGTTGAGTTCGCCGGCCGGCACGAAGCGCAGGCGGGCCAGCCGCTCGCGCAGCAGGGCCAGCGGATGGCGCCCCAGCGTGAAGCCCAGCGCCGCGTAGTCGGCCACCAGTTCCTCGCCTTCGGCCGCGGCCGGCAGCGCCAGCGCGGGCTCGTGCACCGGCGCCTCGGCCAGCACGCCATCACGCGGACGCTCGCCGGCCGCCTGCCACAGGGCCTGGCGGCGGTGGCCGGCGAGGGTCGCCAGCGCGCCGGCGGCGGCCAGCAGGCGCCGCTCGCGGGCATCGAGCCGGGCGCGGGCGGCGACATCGTCCACCCCGGCGAAGGGGGCCTGCGCGCGCGCCAGCACGATGCGCTCGGCTGCCGCCAGCGACAGCCCCCGGACCATGCGCAGGCCGAGCCGGGCTGCCGGCCGGGCATCGAGCCGGTAGCCGGCCAGCATGTCGCCGCCGGTTCCCGCCTCGCCGGGCTGCGCCGCTTCCCGCGCGCA
>JAGRFY010000004.1:0-775 GCA_020445765.1 Rhodocyclaceae bacterium
TCGGGCAGGTGCCGGGCGATGCAGGTCCATGAGTCGCCCTCGTCGCCGCTCGCCCACAGCTCGCCGCTGGTGGTGCCGAATACCAGCCCGACCGGATCGCGATCGTCTGCGCACATGGCCTGGCGTTTGACCGTCCACCAGGCCTGTTCGGTCGGCAGGCCGCCGTCGAGGCGCTGCCAGCGGTCACCAGCGTCACGCGTGCGGTAGACCGCAGGACGTCCGCCCGGGCTGGTGCGCGGCCAGACGCTGGAGGCGTCCATCGGAAACACCCAGGCGGTTCGATCGTCGCGCGGATGCACGACCATCGGAAATCCGACGTCGCCGACTTCCGCGGGCATCGACGCGCCGATGTGCTGCCAGCGGTTCGACGGGCGATCGAGGCGGTAGATGCCGCAGTGGTTCTGCTGGTACAGCCGATCGGGATTGCCCGGACAGAGTCGGATGCAGTGGGGATCGTGGAAGGTCGGATCCGATCGATCGAAGCCTTCGACGACGTCGAGGCCGTCGAGCAGCGGCGAGAAGCTGGCGCCGCCGTCGCGTGATTCGTGGACGCCGCCGCCGGACATCGCGCAATACAGATGTCGCGGGTCGCGCGGGTCGATGATGATCGAGTGCAGCTTGGGACCGTCCGGCGTGCCGTCCTGCACGGTGCCCATCCAGCGTCGGAAGTCGGAATCGTCGTTGATCGAAGAGAATGGCGCCCACTGGCGACCGCCATCCTCGCTGCGAAACAGTCCTTGTGGCGAGGTGCCGGCATACCAGACGTCCGGTTCGG
>JAGRFY010000004.1:1024-51861 GCA_020445765.1 Rhodocyclaceae bacterium
CGTCGTGGAATATCCAGGCGCCCTTGCGGGTCGCCACCAGCAGTGCCCGCCGTTGGGTGTCGCCGCCATCCGTCTTCGTCGTCATCGTCCGCTCCCAGATCCGTTGTCACGGGGTCGCAGCTGCGACCCCGATGATAGTGACGAACGAGCCCGACCGAAATCGACTACGCGACGAACGCGCGCAGCGCGGAGAGCAGATCGGCCGTCGTCGCGGGCGCCTGGCGTCCACCGCCGGCCAGCGCCCAAAGGCCTTCGATGGCCGGTGGCAAGTCCTGCTCCGCGGCGGCGAAGCGCCGCCCCACAGCGGCGGCGGCCCAGCCGGCGGCGCGCCCGGGCAGTCCCGGATCCTGCCGTGTCGATCCGCCAGCCCAGGCCGCCCACAACGCCTCGACGCCGGCCAGCGCCAAGTCCGCATGCCCTGCGATCAGCCCTGTCGCGATGCAGTCGCCGCTGAGCGTGCCCGGATCCAGCGCCGGATCGCCCCAGCCCGAAGCGTGCTCGAAATCCACCACGCCGACGCGCTCGCCGTCGACGCGTACTGCGGCCGCGACCGCGTGCATCCAGATCAGTCCCGGCCCGCCCGCTGCCGCGCTGGCATCCAGCAGTGTCGAAAATTCCGGCCGCATCGTGCTCGCCGCGCCGAGCTGGCGACAACGCTCGCCTCCGTGGGCGCGATCTTCGTCGTCGCTGTTGCGCAGATGCCCCGGCTGCAACTGCCGGCAGGCCGCAAGAAACCAGCCGACACGGCTCAGGGCCGACGCCACCGACCGCCCGGCGGCCAGCTCGCCGGCCAGACTGCGGCACGCGGGCAGCACCTCGTCGATCACCAGCACGCCCTTGCGGCGCTCGAACAAGACCTCATCGGCGATCTCGAGCAGGTGCCCCGGGCAGGCACGCAGGGCCGCCAGCGCCCTTCGTTCGACCTTCAAGGCCCGGCGTGGCTTGCGCGCCATGTCGTGGCCGCCGTCGTCGCCTTCGGCGTCGCCGGCGTAGCGGGCCAGTAGCTGACGGCCGTCGGCCATGCGCAGGCGGAAGACCGGGTCGATGCGGCTGCGATCGACACAGGCGATATCGGCGACTTCGCCGATCGCGGCCTCGTCGAGGCGGGCGACCAGCCGATCGGCGGCGAGATCGCAGACCTCGCGCACGCCGTCGCGGCACAACCGCCATACCCGCTCGCGCTGTTCGGCGCTGAGCGCTTCGGGCAGGCCGGCGATGAATTCTTCGCGCCCGGGTTCACCGCGGGCGATGCAGCGCCGCAGGCCCGTCGCCCGCACCTTGATGCCGGCGGTCGGCGCCGCCACCACCTCGACCTCGACACCGCGCTCGCGGCCCTGCCGCGGCAGATCCTCGAAGCGGGCATCGCCGTCGGCGAGATCCTGCTCACCGATGCAATACACCAGACGATCGCCCGGGTCGGTATGCGTCAGGTAATCCAGCGCATGGGCGACTGCGGTGTGCGGTGCGATCTCGGTGCGCACGCCTTCCAGTCCTTCGAGATAGATCTGCCAGATCTGCTGCGACAGACGGGCCTCCAGGGACAGCGTGGTGCCGGGAATGCCACGATTGCGGTTGGTGATGACGATCACCACCTCGTCCACATCGGGGCGCCCCGCGAGGAAACGGACCGCGGCGAGATGCGCGCCATGAGGCGGCTGGAAGGCGCCCGGAAAGAGCGCGATGGTCTTCGTCTGGATTCGGCTCATCAGCGCAGTGCACCCCGCCGGCGCACGGGGTCGGTCGGGTTGATCGGCATGCCGTGGCTCCTGTGATGCCCGAAGCCCGGTACGAGACGCCTTCAGGGGGCGATCCTGGATTCTACGTCGTCGACGCCGTCGAGCAGATTCAGTTCGTGGCGGCGCCGGGTCTCGTAGATGATCGAGGTCTCGATGCGGGTGACGCCGGGGCGGCTGGTGAAGTGATCGAGGGCCAGGTCCTTCAGGTGCCGGGTATCGCGCGCGACGACGTGCACGACGAGATCGTAGCGGCC
This sequence comes from Rhodocyclaceae bacterium, assembly GCA_020445765.1. Taxonomy (GTDB): domain Bacteria; phylum Pseudomonadota; class Gammaproteobacteria; order Burkholderiales; family Rhodocyclaceae; genus Cognatazoarcus. The sequence continues at coordinate 3,015 of JAGRFY010000004.1, forward strand.
GGTGATCAAATGAGCGGAACGGACCTCCGGGCGTTCGATTACCTCGTCGAGGAAGCGGTCGACGTCGGCGCGCTGGTGCTTTGCCAGCTCGATCATCAGCAGGGCTTCGAGCCCGACCCCAAGCGCCCGCGCATCGACCTCGGCATGGGTGCCGGTCAGCACCCCCTCGCGCCACAACCGGCGCAGCCTGTCATGCACGCTGGATGGGGCGAGATGAACCGACGCGGCGATCTGCTTGACGGCCAGCCGCGCATCGTTCTGCAACAGGCGCAGGATCTCGGCGTCTATTCGGTCGATTCGGCTGTTGGGCAACATTTTCCGTAAATCATTCGGTTGTTGATCGAACGGATCGAAGGAAGAATGAAGGATATGCCAAAAGACCTGACAATGTTCGACGATCGGGAGACCCCGTGAGCGCTGCATCCCACCCACTTGGCTTCGCCACCCGGGCGATACACCATGGCCACGACGCCTACGCCGGCGAGGGTGCGCTGAATCCGCCGCTCCACATCAGCGCAACCTATACCTTTCCGACCGTCGAGGAAGGAGCCGCCCGCTTCGCCGGCGAGGCCCCCGGTCACATCTATTCGCGCGTCGGCAACCCGACCACGCGCCTGCTCGAAGCCAGGCTGGCCGATCTCGAAGGCGGCGAAGACGCCCTGGTGACCGCGTCGGGGATGGGTGCGATCGCAGCGCTGATGTGGACCATCCTCGCACCCGGCGACGAGTTGATCGCCGATCGAACCCTGTACGGCTGCACCTTCAGCTTCTTCAATCACGGGCTCGCCCGTTTCGGTGTGCAGGTGACCCACGCCGACCTGACCGATCCGGGCGATCTGGCGGCCAGAATCGGCCCCCGCACCCGGGCCGTGTTCTTCGAGACGCCGGCCAATCCGAACATGCGCCTGGTGGACATCGCCGCCGTGGCCGACGTCGCCCGGCGGCACGGCGTGGCGGTGATCGTCGACAACACCTACTGCACGCCCTACCTGCAGCGTCCGCTGGCCCTGGGCGCCGATTTCGTCGTGCACTCGGCGACCAAGTATCTCGGCGGCCACGGCGATCTGCTGGCCGGTGCGGTCATCGGTCGGCGCGAAGCCCTCGAGAGCGTCCGCGCGGTCGGGCTCAAGGACATGACCGGGGCGGTACTGTCCTCGCAGGACGCCTTTCTGGTGCTGCGAGGCCTGAAGACACTGTCGCTGCGGATGCAGCGGCACAGCGAGAACGCCCGGGCGATTGCGGCATGGCTGGCGACCCGCGACCAGGTGTCGGCGGTGCATTATCCCGGGCTCGCGTGCTTCCCCCAATTCGAGCTCGCACAACGACAGATGTCGCTGCCGGGCGGCATGCTGGCCTTCGAACTGGCCGGTGGGCTCGACGCCGGCCGGCGCTTCATGAACGCGCTGCAACTGGTGACCCGGGCGGTCAGCCTCGGCGACGCCGAAAGCCTCGCCCAGCACCCGGCCAGCATGACCCACTCCACCTATACGCCGGATGAGCGACGCGCCCATCTGATCGGCGAAGGCCTGATCCGCATCTCGGCCGGCCTCGAGGACGCCGACGACCTGCTCGCCGACATCGCGCAGGCGCTGGCGGCCACCTGAGCGCGGCGCCTCAGCCCAGGAACATCCGGTAGACCGGGTTGCCGGTCTCGTCCACATATTCGTAGCCGACCCGGTCGAGAAACTCCCGGAAGGCCGGCTGGTCGCCCGCCGGCACCTGCATGCCGACCAGCACGCGACCGAAGTCGGAACCATGGTTGCGGTAATGGAACAGGCTGATGTTCCAGTCCGAGCGCAGGTTGGTCAGGAAATTCATCAGGGCGCCGGGCCGCTCGGGGAAGACGAAGCGATAGATCACTTCGTCTTCTGCCTGCGGCGCGTGTCCGCCGACCATGTAGCGGATATGGGTCTTGGCCATCTCGTCGTCGGTCAGATCGATCGCAGGCAGTTCGTGGCGCGCCAGCATGTCGACCAGGCGGGTCGCCTCGTTGCGGCTGTGGACCGAGACGCCGACGAAGATGTGGGCGACATCATGGCTGGCGTAGCGATAGTTGAATTCGGTGATGTTGCGATTGCCGAGCACACTGATGAACTTCTTGAATGAGCCCGGCTTCTCGGGAATGCTCACTGCGAGCACCGCCTCGCGCTGCTCGCCGAGTTCCGCGCGCTCGGCGACGAAGCGCAGCCGATCGAAGTTCATATTGGCGCCCGAGGCGACTGCAACCAGGGTCTTGTCACGGCACTTGTTGCGGGCCGCCCACTCCTTGGCGCCGGCCACCGCCAGCGCACCGGCGGGCTCGAGGATCGAACGGGTGTCCTCGAACACGTCCTTGATCGCCGCACAGATCGCATCGTTGTCCACCAGCACCATCTCGTCGACGTATTGCCGGCACAGACGGAAAGTCTCTTCGCCGACCAGCTTGACCGCCGCGCCGTCGGCAAACAGCCCGACCTGGTCGAGTTCGACGCGCTCGCCGCGCTCGAGCGACAGCGTCATCGCGTTGGCGTCGACCGCCTCGACCCCGATCACCCGGATGTCCGGACGCACCCGCTTGATGTAGGCGGCGACGCCGGACAGCAGGCCGCCACCACCGACGCAGCAGAACACCGCGTGCAGCGGCTTCGGGTGCTGGCGCAGGATCTCCATCGCGATCGTGCCTTGTCCGGCGATCACGTCCGGATCGTCGTAGGGATGGACGAAGGTCAGCTTCTCCGCCGCTTCCAGTTCCTTGGCGTGGGTGTAGGCGTCCGAATACGATTCACCCGCCAGCACGACCTCGCCGCCGCGCGCCTTGACCGCATCGATCTTGATCTGCGGCGTCGTCGTCGGCATCACGATCACCGCCCGCACGCCCATGTGACGCGCCGACAGCGCCACGCCCTGGGCGTGATTGCCCGCCGAGGCGCAGATCACGCCGCGCTTCAGCGCCTGCGGCGAGAGCTTGGCCATCTTGTTGTAGGCGCCGCGGATCTTGAAGCTGAACACCGGCTGCATGTCCTCGCGCTTCAGATAGACCTGATTGTGGATGCGCGCCGACAGATTGTCGGCGAAGTCGAGCGGCGTCTCCACGGCCACGTCATAGACCTGGGCGTTGAGGATGCGCTCGAGATAATCGGAAGGCTGACCGCTCATGGCCGGTTCGCTGTCGCAAATAAACGGTCGACAGTAGCAGCGCCACCGCCGCGGCAGCAAGGCACGGGCGCGCGCGAGGCGGCACCTTCGCCACCATGACAACGGTCACGCCGAACCTCGCGTACCGCCCGCGGTCCGATTCAAGGCCGGCGCCCGTGCGCCGATGTTTGCATCAGGAGGCGCAGCGCGCGCATCTCCAGCCGAGGGACTTGCCGAATGCCGATGCCGATCCGAACCACGCCGCCCCCCTGCCGCGTCGCCCGCGACGGCTGCTGGCGCGCTCGTGCGTGGCGCATCTTCGGCAGCATCTGCGTCGCCATCGGCATCGCCAACGCCTTCATCCCACTGCTGCCGACCACGGTCTTCCTGATCATCGGCGCCTGGGCCTGGGGCAAGGGTGCGCCCGAATGGCGCCAGCGGCTGCTCGACCATCCGCGCTATGGGCCACCGCTCAGGCTCTGGCTCGAGCACCGTGCGATCTCCCCTCGCGGCAAGCGCATGTGCCTGCTCGGCCTCGCCGTCTCGGGCCTGCTGAGCAGCTGGCTGCTCGACTTCGCGGTGCTGCCGACGACTGCCCTGTTCGCCTTCCTGGCCCTGCTCGGCGCCTGGATCGCGACCCGCCGGGAGGCGATTGCGGACGCTCGCGTGCCAACGCCGGCCATCGCCCGCGAGGAAGCCGGCCAGGGCTGACGCCCGGGCGCCGCGACAGACGGCGACATTGAGCCGATGCGGACGACGGTTCTTCGCTACGCTGCGCGGCATCGACGTACACGGGCAATTTCGCCTGCCAGGGAGCGACAGCGATGACCATCCAGCGCCACGGCACGACCAAACGCCATTCCGACGTGGTCACCCACAACGGCGTGCTCTACACCGTCGAGGTGCCGAGCAGCGAACACGCCGACATCGTCGTCCAGACGCGGGAAGTGCTGGCCAGTCTCGACACCTTGCTGGCCCGCGGCGGATCGGACCGCAGCCGGATTCTGATGGCGACGATCTACCTCACCCACATCGCGGATTACGCGCGGATGAACGGCGAGTGGGACCGCTGGCTACCGGATGGCAGCGCGCCGTGCCGCTGCTGCGTCCAGGTTGCACAGCTGGCCCGTGAAGGCTGGCGGATCGAGATCGCGCTGACCGCGGCCTGCGACTGAGCCGGCCGTTTTGCGCGCCGGGCGATGCTGCGGCGCGGCGTCCAGTCCGATAAAATGGCGGGTTCCTTCGACCGGTTGCATCGTCAATGACCCAACGCCTTCGCGAGATCCCCTACAACTACACCTCGTTCTCGGACCGCGAGATCGTCATCCGCCTGCTCGGCGTGGAGGCCTGGCGGATCGTCGACGAACTGCGAAGCGAGCGCGTCACCGGGCGTTCGGCGCGGATGCTTTATGAGGTGCTGGGCGACATCTGGGTGGTGATCCGCAACCCCTATCTGCAGGACGACCTGCTGGCCAACGACAAGCGCCGCGCGGCACTGGTCGGCGCGCTGCGCCATCGTCTTCGCGAGGTCGAGAAGCGCCGGCAGGAGTCGGCCGGCAACGATCCGGAGCGCAGCGCCAAGGTGGTCCAGCTGGTGCTCGCGGCGCAGGAGGCGGTCGATCGCTTCGAGCGCCAGTTCGACGAGACCGAAGCCTTGCGCCGCCAGGTGCGCCACACCCTGGCGCGGCACACCCGCAAGGACAACATCTGCTTCGACGGCCATGCCAGGGTCGCCCATGTCACCGACGCCACCGACTGGCGTGTCGAATATCCATTCGTCGTGCTCTATCCCGACAGCGAGGATGAGGTCGGACCGCTGGTGCGGGATTGCATCGCACTGGGCCTGACCATCATCCCGCGCGGTGGCGGCACCGGCTACACCGGCGGTGCGGTGCCGCTGGACCCGCGCTCGGCGGTGATCAACACCGAGAAGCTGCTGGCGATGGGACCGGTCGAGGAGATCGTGCTGCCGGGCACGGCCGGCCCGATGGACCGGCCCTACGCGACCATCCGCACCGGCGCCGGGGTCGTCACCGCCCGTGTCGCCGAGGCCGCGGCAGCCGCCGGCCGGGTGTTCGCAGTGGACCCGACCTCGGCCGAAGCCTCGTGCATCGGCGGCAACATCGCGATGAACGCCGGCGGCAAGAAGGCGGTGCTGTGGGGTACAGCGCTCGACAATCTGGCGTGGTGGAAGATGGTCACGCCGGACGGCAACTGGCTCGAGGTCGAGCGGCTCGATCACAATTTCGGCAAGATCCACGAGCAGGAAACCGTGCATTTCCGGCTCAGGCGCTACGACGCCGACGGCGTCCGGCTGCTGTCCGAGGAAGTGCTGTCGATGCCTGGCGCCTCGTGCCGCAAGGAGGGACTCGGCAAGGATGTCACCGACAAGTTCCTCGGTGGCGTGCCCGGCGTGCAGAAGGAAGGCACCGACGGCCTCATCGTCGCCGGCCGCTGGGTGCTCCACCGCATGCCGCCGGCGACCCGCACGGTGTGCCTCGAATTCTTCGGACAGGTGCGCGAGGCGGTGCCGGCGATCGTCGAGATCACCGACTACTTCAAGCCGGGCGGCGGCGGCCACGGCCTCGACGTGCAGTTGGCGGGCCTCGAGCACCTGGACGAGCGCTACGTCAAGGCGGTGGGCTACACCACCAAGGCCAGACGCCACGGCCGGCCGAAGATGGTGCTGATCGGCGACATCGTCGGCCACGACGAGGATGCGGTGATGCGCGCCGCCTCCGAGGTCATCCGCATGACCAACGCGCGCGGCTCCGAAGGCTTCATCGCGGTCAGCCCCGAGCAGCGCAAGCGCTTCTGGCTCGATCGCTCGCGTACCGCGGCGATCTCGCGCCACACCAACGCGTTCAAGATCAACGAAGACGTGGTGATCCCGCTGCCGCGCATGGGCGACTATTGCGATGGCATCGAGCGCATCAACATCGAACTGTCGACCGGCAACAAGCTGGCGCTGTGCGACGCCATCGCCGAGTTTCTGCAGAAGGCGCTGCCGCTGGCCGCCGGCGATGCCGACCTGCCCGCCGAGGAACTCGTCGGCGACCGTCGCCAGGCGGCGCTCGACTACGTGCAGCAGGTGCGCCGCCGCTGGGCCTGGCTGCTCGACAACCTCGACCTGCCGCTGGTGGAGGCCGAGAGCCGGTTCGCCGACTATGGCATCGAGGCAGCCGAACTGTCGAACCGGGCGGCCGAGCCGGTGCTGTTCCACCGCCTGCAGGACTACTCCGTGCGCACCTCGTGGAAGTCCGAACTGCAGCCGCGGCTGAGCAAGATCTTCGATGGCGAGCTGTTCCGGCCCACCCGCGAGGCGATTGCCGAGATCCACGCCCGAGTGCTGCGAGGCCGCGTCTTCGTCGCGCTGCACATGCACGCCGGCGACGGCAACGTGCATACCAACATCCCGGTGAACTCCGACAACTACGAGATGCTGCAGACCGCGAACCGGGCGGTCGCGCGGATCATGCAGCTGGCCCGCTCGCTCGGCGGCGTGATCTCGGGCGAACACGGCATCGGCATCACCAAGCTCGAATTCCTGACCGACGACGAGATGTCCGGCTTTCGCGCCTACAAGAACAAGGTCGATCCCGACGGACACTTCAACCGCGGCAAGCTGATGCCCGGCGCCAACCTGGACGGCGCCTATACGCCCAGCTTCAACCTGATGGGCCACGAGTCGCTGATCATGGAACAGACCGAGATCGACGACATCGCCGGCGACATCAAGGACTGCCTGCGCTGCGGCAAGTGCAAGCCCGTATGCACGACCCACGTGCCACGGGCCAATCTGCTCTACAGCCCTCGCAACAAGATCCTGTCGACCTCGCTGCTGATCGAAGCCTTCCTCTATGAAGAGCAGACCCGGCGAGGCATCTCGCTGGCCCACTGGGCCGAATTCGAGGACGTCGCCGATCACTGCACGGTGTGCCACAAGTGCGAAAAACCGTGCCCGGTGGACATCGACTTCGGCGACGTGACGATCAAGATGCGCAACCTGCTGCGCCGCGAGGGCAAGCGCTCGTTCAATCCGGGCAAGGCCGCGGCGATGGCCTTTCTGACCGCCAAGGACCCGACCACGATCAAGCTGATCCGCAAGGCGATGATCGAATGGGGCTATCAGGCCCAGCGCCTCGGTCACCGGGCCGGCAAGGCCCTCGGCCTGATCCGGGAACAGGTCGCGACGCCGCCGGCCAGCCTCGGCAAGGCACCGATCAAGGCCCAGGTGATCCATTTCATCAACAAGCCGATGCCGGGCGGCCTGCCCAAGCGCACCAGCCGTGCCCTGCTCGACATCGAGGACGACAAGGTCATTCCGGTGATCCGCGACCCGAAGGTGGCGCGGGACGACTCTGAAGCGGTGTTCTACTTTCCCGGCTGCGGGTCGGAAAGATTGTTCAGCCAGGTCGGCCTCGCGACCCAGGCGATGCTCTATCACGTCGGCGCGACCACAGTGCTGCCGCCGGGCTATCTGTGCTGCGGCTATCCGCAGACCTCGGCCGGCCAGGAGGACACGGGACAGAAGATCACGACCGACAACCGGGTTCTGTTCCACCGCGTCGCCAATACCTTGAACTACCTCGACATCCGCACCGTCGTCGTTTCCTGCGGCACCTGCATGGATCAGTTGCTGCAATACCAGTTCGAGAAGATCTTTCCGGGCTGCAGGCTGGTGGACATCCATGAGTTCCTGATGGAAAAGGGGGTGGCACTGTCCGGCATCGAAGGCGTGCGCTACATGTACCACGAGCCTTGCCACACGCCGATGAAACACCATGACGGCACCCGGGTGGCCAACGTGCTGATGGGCACGCAGGTCGACCTCAACGACCGCTGCTGCGGCGAATCCGGTACGCTGGCGGCAACCCGGCCGGACATCTCGACCCAGGTTCGATTCCGCAAGCAGCAGGAACTCGAAAAAGGCGCCGCGGCATTGCGCGCCGGCGTCGCGACGACACCGGTGAAGGTGCTGACTTCGTGCCCGAGCTGTCTGCAGGGCCTGTCGCGCTATGCCGACGATGCGGGCGGGCTCGAGGCCGACTACATCGTCGTCGAGGTGGCGAAACACCTGCTGGGCGAGAACTGGATGTCCGACTACGTCGAACGGGTCAACGCCGGCGGCATCGAGCGGGTGCTGCTGTAGTCCGGATGTGTCCGGGCGGCGTGCTACTGGCAGGCCTGCGGGCCGCGGGGCCGCGCCAGGGCCTCGCGCACGGCAACGGCGATACCTTTCAGCTCGCCATGGCGAGCGGTCTCGACGACCCGGAAAACGTTCTCCCGATAGGCCGCGTTCGACAGCAATCGCGGCACATCGACGGGCATGCCACAGTGTGCGCGGGCAAGCTCGTCGAGGCGCGACAGCATGACTCGAAGCTCGGTGGTTAGGCTCATGATGCAGTGCAATATACGTTTGCAGGCAATATTGAGCCAATTACATCGGCGCAGCTGTGTGAATTTGTACCGCACTGCAGCATTTTGGCCACAGGATTGGCAGCCGGCACGCCTTCGCCGTGCAACGGCTTTTGTGGCGAGCCGGCCGATCGATTATATTGGTGCAAATATTTTCTGCCTGCTGCCGCCTGCGAATCGCGTGGCGCCGCCGTCGCCGGACGCGATCGCGCGGGACGCCGACGAGTTCACGTCCCGCCCATGAATCCTTCGGGTCGGGGTCGATCCCGCAAACCGTGCTTCGCCGCAGGCGCCCATCGAAAGGACCATGGACACTCGGCAACAGCCTGATTTCTCGGACAGCAGCCGGCAGACAGGGACACCGAAGGTCCCGTTGCGGATGCCGGCATGATCAGTCACATCGTACCCATCTCCGCACTGCTCGCGGGCGTCGCTCTGCTGCTGCTCGGCAACGGACTGCTCGGGACGCTGCTGGCGGTGCGGGGCGGCCTCGAAGGCTACAGCGCGCCGGTGCTAGGCCTGATCGGCTCGGGCTATTTTGCCGGCTACCTGGTGGGCACTGCGGTCGCGCCGCCGCTGATCCGGCGGATCGGCCACATCCGCGCCTTCGCGTTCTTCGCCGCAGCCACCGCGGCGACGGCCCTGCTGCACGGTCTGCTGGTATCGGCGCCGACCTGGATCGCACTTCGGATACTGGCCGGCACCTCGCTGGTGTCGCTCTACATGATCATCGAAAGCTGGCTCAACAGCCAGGCGGAACGGGACCAGCGCGGCAAGATCTTCGCCCTCTACATGGTCGTGAACCTGGGCGCCCTGGCGCTCGCCCAGCAACTGCTGCGCCTCGACTCTCCGGCCGGCTTCACGCTGTTCGCGATCGCCGCACTGTTCATCTGCCTGGCGACGATGCCGGTTGCCGCGACCCGACTGACACAGCCCGCCGCAACGGCGCCGGGGCAATTCTCGATCAAGCGCCTGTGGCGGGAAGTTCCGGTCGCTGCCTCCGGCAGCCTGTTGTCCGGGCTGACGATGGGCGCCTTCTGGGGCATGGGCCCGGTCTACGCGGCACGCATCGGGCTCGACGGCAACGGTGTCGCGCTGTTCATGAGTGCCTGCATCGTCGGCGGCGCCCTGCTGCAATGGCCGCTCGGCGCCTTCTCCGACAGCCGGGACCGGCGCAGCGCGTTGGCCATGGCAGCCCTTCTCGCCGCCCTCGCGGCGCTGCCGCTGCTGGCGGGCGACCGGCTCGGGATGTGGACAGTGGCCGCGATCGCGCTGTACGGGGGCATGGCCTTTGCCATCTATCCGATGTCGGTGGCCCATCTGGTCGATCACCTCGAGGCCGACGACATCGTCGGTGGTTCCAGCCTGTTGCTGTTGCTGCATGGCATCGGCGCCGCCATCGGGCCGGTGCTCGCCGGGGCATTGATGGCACCACTCGGTGCCAGGGCGCTGGGCATCCATTTCGCGCTGGCGCAGCTGTTGCTTGCCCTGATCGCGTGGATCGCGACCCGTCGCGGGGCAGAGCAGATCGCCGAACCGGCGCATTTCGTGCCGATGCTGCGGACCACGCCGACCGTGCTCGAGATCATGCCGACGCCGGAGGACTTTCCGCCGGCCTCGCACGGCGACGACCCGGTGACGACCGACGTCCCGGTCGCAGGAACGGTGGCCGACGACGATGCCGCCGGCAGCGCGGACGGCGACGCCCCGTCAGTTGATGCCGACGCTCAAGGCGGCGAGCCGCCATTCGGCGACGGCACGACGCACGAGACGGCAGCACGACAGAACGAATGAGCGCGCGCCGCTGGCGACGCGGCACAGAATCGAATGTACGGAGATAAGCCATGTTGCTAGCGACAGACCTCGACGGCACCTTCCTCGCCGGCGATCCGGTGGAGCGCAACCGCCTCTACCAGCTGATCGCGGCCCATCCCGAGATCAAGCTGGTATTCGTCACCGGGCGCGGCCTCGAGGTGGTCATGCCACTGCTCGCCGACCCGACCATTCCGTCACCCGACTACCTGATCTGCGACGTCGGCGCGACCGTGGTCGAGGGGCCGTCGCTGACCCCGGTGCAGCCGATCCAGTCGCAGATCGACGTCCTGTGGCCCGGCGAGAGCACGATCGCCGAGGCGATGTCCCGCTATCCCCGACTCGAGCGCCAGGAGGTGCCGCAGCAGCGTCGTTGCTCCTACCTGTGCACGCCGCAGGACCTGCCGCCCGATATCGACGCAGTTGCCGAGCGCCTGGGCTGCAACGCGCTCTACTCGCAGGACCGCTACCTCGACATCCTGCCGCCCGGCGTCAACAAGGGCAGCACCTTGCAGCGGCTGGTCGCGCAACTCGGCGTCGATCCGGAACAGGTGCTGGTCGCCGGCGATACGCTGAACGACCTCGACATGCTCGAAGCCGGCTTCAAGGGCGTGTGCGTCGGCGAATCCGAGGCCGGGCTGCTGACGGCCACCCGCGACCGCGCGCGCATCCACCACGCCCGGCGCACCGGCTGCGGCGGCATCCTCGACGCCGTCGTGCACTTCAACTTCCTCGGCCCCGGCGGCGTCGAGGCCGCCACGCGTCCGGCATCGGAGACCGGCCGCTCCGAGCTGGTGATGGTCTACCACCGCCTGCCCTACGAAGAATCCTGGGAGGACGGCCAACTGGTGAGACGCCGGCACAGCTCGCCGAACGGCATCCTGCCGACGCTGCTGTCCTTCTTCAAGGGCGGACGCAAGGGCGCCTGGGTGGCATGGTCGATCCATGAACCGGAACGAGGCGTTCCGTTCGAGACCCACACCGGCGTCGATCCGCGCAGCTACCCGAACCTGGTGTGCTCGCGCGTCGCCCTCAGCAAGCAGGACGTCGACACCTTCTACAAGCGCTTCTCGAAGGAAGCCTTCTGGCCGACGCTGCACACCTTCTGGGAGCGCGCGATCTTCCGCGAGGAAGACTGGGACGTGTTCCTCAAGGTCAATCGCCTGTTCGCCGAACGCACCGCCGCCGAAGCCGCCGAGGGCGCCACGGTGTGGATTCACGACTACAACCTGTGGATGGTGCCGGCGTTTCTCCGGGAGTTCCGGCCGGACCTGGTGATCAGCTTCTTCCACCACACCTACTTCCCGTCCGCCGATGTCTTCAACGTGCTGCCGTGGCGACGCGAGATCGTCGGCAGCCTGCTGCAATGCGACTACGTCGGCTTCCACATCCCGCGCCAGGCCGAGAACTTCGTCGACGTGGCCCGCGGCGTCGCACCGATCAAGCGGGTCGAGGTGACCAACTGCGCACCGACCTTCCGTACCTACGGCTGCGCCGTCGGGCTCGAGGAATACACGACGGCGATCGAGGTGCATGGACGGCGCATCGGGCTCGGCGCCCATCCGGTCGGGCTCGACGTCGGCCGTGTCCGCGAAGTCCTCGCCCAGCCCGAAGCCAGCCGTCGCATGGAACGACTGCGGGAGCAGCTGAAGGGCATTCGGGTGATCCTGTCGGTGGAGCGGCTCGACTACACCAAGGGGACGCTCGAAAAGCTGCTGGCCTTCGAGAAGCTGCTCGAGGAATACCCGGAACTGCAGGGTCGGGTCACGCTGATCACGGTCTGCGTCCCGGCCGCCCGTGAGATGACGATCTACCGCAGCCTTCAGACCCAGATCGAACAGGCGGTGGGGCGCATCAACGGTCGCTACTCGCGGGTCGGCTGGACCCCGGTGCAGTTCTTCTTCCGCGCCTTCCCTTTCGACGAGGTGGTCGCCTACTACGCCATGGCCGACGTCATGTGGATCACGCCACTGCGCGACGGCCTGAACCTGGTTGCCAAGGAATATGTCGCCACCCAGGGGCTGACCGGCGGCAGCGGCGTGCTGGTGCTGTCCGAGTTCACCGGCGTCGCGGCCGAGATGCACGGCGCGATCCTGACCAACCCGCACGACCCGGCCGATCTGCGCGACAAGTGCTACTACGGCGTCACGCACCATCGCGGCGAAGCCCGTGCCAGCCTGCGGGAGCAGTTCGACATCGTCTGCAGCAACGACCTCCAGAGCTGGGCGGAAGGGTTCCTCGCCGCCGTCCGCGCGTCCAGGCAGGCCGCCCAGGGCGACCCGGGCGACGAAAGCGCCGCCGATCTTCGCTGCGAAGCGGGCGCATTGCCGGATTGATCGCCGGCCGTCGGTGACCGGGCCCGGCGGAACGACCGGGTTTTTGCGGTAAGCTGCCGTCATTGCCGCAACCAGACCCATCGACCATGCCTGACGCCGTCCAACCGCGTGCGCCCCGCATCAGAACGGCGGGGCTGCGCACGCGGTTCCTGCTGGCGATGGTCGCAGTCGCGTTTCTGCTCGGCGGCGGCACCGCGCTGCTCGGGGTATACCAGCTGCGGAAGGCCGGCGAGGCCGAGGCGCGAGAGCTGGCTGCGAACCTGCGGAGCGCACCCGACGCCGCGAATGGCGCCGAGGCGCTGTTGGCGCGGGCGCGCACTTGGCCCCGCGTGCTGGCGGCCGGCATCTACGACAAGGCCGGCCGCTTGCTGGAAGTTGCCGTCGATTCGCCCGCCGCAGGTGATCGCGCCCTGCTCGCTGTGCCCGGCCGCCACTGGGACGTCAGCACGCCGACCGCGGACGGACGGCAACTCCGGCTGATCATCGACAGCAGCACGACGCAGGCGCACGAGCGCCGCCTGATCGCGCTTGCTGCAGCGTGGCTGCTCGCGGTGACGCTCGCCGCCGCCGCCGCGCTCCGTTTCGGCTTCGGGCGTCGGATCGCGGCCGTGGACGATGATCTGCGGCGAGCGCACGCAATCGTTGCGCGGCATGCGCGGCCGTCGGCCACAACGAGCAAGGACGCTAGCCTGGTCGAGGCAATCGAACAGATCGTCTCGAGACTCGAACGTCGCGAGCGCGAACTTGCCGACTCACGCCGCCGGGCAGCGGCGGCGTCGCAACTCAAGGACCAGTTGTCGGGCACCCTGTGCGAGGAGGTGCGCAAGCCGCTGCACCAGCTGATCGAACGCCTCGAGGTGCTTTCCCGTGCCAAGTTGCCGGGCACGGCCGGGCCGGTCGCCGCGGTCGCCCGGGCATCGTCGCAGTCGCTGCTGGCGCGCGTGGACGACATGCTCGACGTCTGTCAGCTCGAATCCGGCCATGTCGTGCTCGATCCGCAGCCGCTCGACCTGCGCCAACTGGTCGAGGATGTGGTCGACGAGATCAGCCCTCAGGCCTATGGACGAGGTCTCGAACTCGGCCATCTGATCGCGCCCGGCTTCGCGTCGGGCTGGATCGGCGACGGGGCACGACTGCGACAGTTGCTCTCGCGCCTGCTCGGGCATGCCATTGCGGCCACTCGACACGGCGAGATCGCACTTCAGATGTCGGTCGACAACGAGCCACGCACGGCCGCGCCGACGGTCCGCATCGGCGTTCACGCATCCGGCGAACTGGCGACGGTCGGCGGCGAGGAAGGGCTCGGCCTGCTGCTGTGCCGGCAACTGGTGGCGCTGATGGAAGGCGAGTTCGAAGCGGACGACGGCGACGGCCTGAATTTCCGCTTGCGACTGCCGCTCGCGCCGGATCACGACATCACCCAGTTGGTGACGCCGGGCGTCGCCCAGGGAATGGCCGTTCTGGTGGTCGAGCTGAGCCAGGTCGGACGTACCCACCTGAGGGCCGAACTGGTCGCCGAGGAAGCGACGGCGACGCTGTGCGCGAGCGCCGACGAGGCCATGGCTGCGATCCGCGCAGCCCGACAGCAGGGCCGGGTATTCGCCCTGGCGCTGGTCGATGCCGCACTGCCGCCGGATCGGCTCGCTCAGCTGCGTCGCGCTGCCGGCGCGGATGTTCGAAGCTGGGTGCTGACGCGACCGCTGAATCGAGGCCGCGAGGATGATCCGGGCGACTGGTGGGCGCAATTGGCAAAGCCATTCCGTCGCGCCCGACTGCAGGGCCTGCTGCGCCAGCTCGGCGACATCGCCGCCCGCGACGTGGTTCCTGCCGCGCCGCCGCCGATGCCGCGCGTCAATGCCCGCGTGCTGGTGGTGGACGACCACCGCACCAACCAGGTGATCGTGCGCGGCATGCTCGAGTTGCTCGGCGCCACGGTGGAACTGGCCGACGGCGCAGTCGCGGCCCTGGCGGCCCACGGCGGCTCCCGCTACGACCTGATCCTGCTGGACTGCCGGATGCCGATGATGGACGGCTACGACACCTGTCGGGCGATTCGCGAACGGGAGGCCATCGTCGGCGGACGGACCCCGATCGTCGGCATGGACAGCGAGGCCTCCCCCGAAGACCTGGAGCGCGGGCGAGCCGCCGGCATGGACGGCCGCATCCTGAAGCCATTCACGATGGAAACCCTGGCCGACACCCTGCAACAATGGGTCGATGTCGTACCGCTGCCGGAGGCGCTGCCCACCGACAGCACGGGCGTGATGCTGCAGGCCGGGGAGGGCATCGACGGCATTGCCCTGCAACGCCTGTCGGAGGCGATCGGCGACTGCCTCGGCCAGATCATCGAGCCGTTTCTCGAGGACATGCCGGCACTGCTTCGGGAACTGATGCGAGGCGCGGCCGAGGACGACACCGACGGTCTCAGGATGTACGCCCAGCGAATCCGCGGCGCGGCGGGCAACCTGGGTGCCTACCTGCTTGCACGTTCGGCCGAACAGCTCGAACAGCGTGCCATCAATGGCGGTGACTGTATCGCGCAGGTCGACAGCGTGACCGCCGAGTTCGAGCGCGTGGCCGGCGCGCTGTCCCGGCTGATGCGCGGCCATCCGACCCAGCCACCGACCGTTTCGATCGACGGCGGCCGCGTCCTGGTGGTCGACGACGACCGCAGCACACGCACGGCGCTGCGTCTCGCGCTGACCCTCGAGGGCTTCCGCGTGGTCGAGGCCGAGGACGGCGGCGCAGCGCTGGCGCGGGCCCTCGCCGAACCACCCGAGCTGGTACTGCTCGACGCCGGCATGCCGGCACCGGACGGCTTCGAGACCTGCCGCCGGCTGCGACTGCTGGCCGGCTGCAAGGAAGTGCCGGTGCTGATGCTGACGGCCATCGACGACCGACACGCGATCGCCAGCGCGTTTGCCGCCGGTGCCTCGGATTTCCTGACGACGCCGCTGCACCTGGATCTGGTGGTGCAGCGCGTACGCCACACCATCGATACCTGCCGTGCCGAGCACCACGTTCGTCATCTCGCCTACAGCGACGCCCTCACCGGCCTGCCCAACCGCCGACATTTCCAGGAACGCTTCGAGCAGCAGATCGCCATCGCGCAGCGCGAAAACGGCAGCCTGGCGCTGATGTTTCTCGACCTCAACCGCTTCAAGGTGGTCAACGACACCCTCGGCCACGACGTCGGCGACCTGTTGCTGCAGGCCGTCGCCGGTCGCCTGGGCCACAGCGTGCGTGGCAGCGACAACATCGCCCGGCTCGGCGGTGACGAATTCACGGTGGTGCTCGAATCGCCGGCATCGACCGCAGTGATCACCGCCGTCGCAGGAAAGATCGCCGAGGAGTTGTCGCAGCCCTACCAGATCGACGGGCACGACATCTCGGTCTCGCCGAGCATCGGCATCGCGCTGTTCCCGACCGACGGCGACGACCCGGCGCGGCTGATGCGCCACGCCGATGCCGCCATGTACCGCGCCAAGAAATCAGGCCGGCCCTTCCTGTTCCACGGTGACGCGAATGCCGCCGATGTCTCGTGACGCCGCCGCGGCACGCCCGGCATGGCGGGCACGCAACTGGCCGCAACCGGCGTCCACCTCCTGGCCTGCGGAATCCCGCAGCTTGGTGAGGATTCCCCGGCGGTACAGCGCCAGCGACATCGCCGCCGCCCGCTGCGCCGACGGACGGCTCAGGCCACGACCATCGATCCGGTTGAGCGGGATCAGGTTCAGTACCGCGTATCGGCCGGCGAGCATGGCCGCCAGCGCCTCGACCTCGTCGTCGCCATCATTGACACCCTCGATCAGCGCCCATTGCAGCTGCAGCGGATAGCGTGATCGGCGCGCGTAGTCATCGGCCAGGTCCACCAGCTCGGCCGGATCGAACTCGGCTGCACGGGGCAGCAATTCGCGCCTCAGCACCGCTTTCGTGGTATGCAGCGACAGGGCCAGCGCCGGCTTCACCGGTGACGTCGCCAGACGCGCGAACAGGCGACGATCGCCGACCGACGACACCACCAGGTTCTTGTGGCCGATCGCGCCCTGGCGGGCGATCAGTTCGATCGCCTCGAAGACATTGTCGAGATTGTGGGCGGGCTCGCCCATGCCCATGAACACGACCTTGCCGACCGGCCTCAAGGTACGCGCCAGGGCCAGTTGGGCGACGATCTCGGCACTGCCGAGCTGGCGCTCGAGGCCATCGCGACCGGTCATGCAGAACACGCAGCCGACCGCACAGCCGACCTGGGTCGACACGCACAGACCGCCCCGCGGCAGCAGCACGCTTTCGACCATCCGGCCGTCGCCGAGGGCGACCAGCAGACGCTCCGAGCCGTCGGTTGCCGGATGCCTCGCGGCCAGTCGCGCAATAGCGGCGAGGCGCTCGCGCCATGCCGGCAGGATCCGGCGCACGGCGGCCGGAAAGTAGTCGTCCGGCCGGCCGTGCCCCGATTCGGAGCCGATCGCCCGCAACCACATCCGCAGCAGGATGTCCTCGTGGCAGGGCTTGGCACCGGCAGTCCGCAGGAAGCGTCGCAATTCTTCGAGTTTCATGGATGCGCGATGCTATCACCGGCCGTGCCGGAACGACGGCTGACATCGCCGCCAAGGAGGCCGCGCTGGCCGCCCCCAAAGGCCGCAGCGCGGTGTATTCTGCCGGCAACCGGTCAGGCATGACCGATGGCCACGTGGTGGCGCAACTGCAGGATGACGGAGGAGTGGCCCATGCAAGCCCGCCCGGCAGACCCGAGCCATCATCGACGCCATCCCAGCGGGCGCGCGCGACCGAGCCGGATGTCGGCGCTCCTGGTCATGGGCCTGGCCTTGCTGAACGCCTGCAGCGAGCCTCCGCCACCGGCCGAACCCGCGATCCGGAGCGTCAAGACGATGATCGTCGAAGCGCGCGCTGGCGAACGGCTGCGGCGCTTCTCGGGCCGGGTGGCGGCCGCCACCACCGCGGTGCTGAGTTTTCCGGTGGCCGGGACGGTGTCAAGAATCGCGGTCAAGGCCGGCGACACGGTCAAGCGCGGGCAAGTGCTTGCGTCGATCGATTCGCGCCCGCTCGAACTGGAGGTCGAAGGCACCCGCGCCGACCTGCGCAAGGCGGAGTCGGTACTCGAACAGCGAAGCGGCGTGCTTCGCCGGAACGAGGAGTTGCTGGCCAAGGGCTTCATCGGTGAGGCCAGTATCGAGCAGAGTCGCGCCGACGTCTCGGCAGCACGCAGCGACGTCGCCTATCGCAAGTCGAGACTCGACCGCGCGACCCTGTCATTGCAGGACACACGCATGGTGGCCCCGTTCGACGGGGTGATCGGCGAGCGTCTGGTCCAGGCCAACGAGGAGGTCGGTGCGGGCAAGCCGGTGCTGTCGGTGCTCGGCGAGGACCGCTTCGAAGTCGAGGTCTCGGTACCGGAGGTCGCGATCGCGCAACTCGCGGTGGGCATGCCCGCCAAGGTGGTGATCGGCGCCCTGCCCGAGCTGCTCTTCGACGGTTCGGTGCGCGAGATCGGACGGGTCGCCGGCGCCGGCAACGTCTATCCGGTCAAGGTCGCGCTGGCCGACCCGCCCAGCCAGCTGAGGGCCGGCATGACCGCCGAGGTCAGCATCGCGGCCAGCGGATCGGACGAGGAACGGGAAGGCTTCCTGGTTCCGGTGTCCGCACTGAAGCCCGGCAGCGAGCCTGGCAAGGGGGACGTCTTCGTGTTTGACAGCGATGCCGGCATCGCCCGCATGACGCCCGTGCGAATCCTCTCGGTACGGGACAACGATGCCGTGGTCACCGGGCTCGAGCCCGGCCATCGGGTCATCGTCGCCGGCGTCGCGTTCCTTTCCGACGGTCAGGCGGTTCGCCTGATGGCGACATCGGTGCGCTGACCGCGCAGGGGGGCTGGCGATGGCGCTGATCACCGAGTTCGCGCTGCGCAATTCGCGCCTGACGATCCTCGCCGTGCTGTTCTTCGTGCTCGGCGGCACCCTCACCTTTCTGAATTATCCGAGCCGCGAGGATCCGTCGATCGTGATCCGGCAGGCCCAGGTCAATGCGCGCTTCCCGGGGATGGCGACGCTGCGGGTCGAGCAACTGATCACCCGCAAGCTGGAAGAGAAGATCCGCGAGATCCCGGAGGTCAAGCACATCGTCTCCGATTCCAAGACCGGCGTGTCGCTGATCAGCGTGACACTGCGCGACGACGTCGTGGCGCTCGGCCCGGTCTGGCAGGACCTGCGCGACAAGATGAGCGACGTCGCCGGCAGCCTGCCGGCCGGCACGATCGGCCCGACCGTCAATGATCAGGTGGGCCTGACCGCGGTCGCGACGATCGCGCTGTGGGCGGATGGCTTCGACATGGCCGAACTGTCGGCGCGGGCGGGCGACATCCGCGAGACCCTGTACGCCCTGCCCGGCGTCATGAAGGTCGAACTCTTCGGCGACCAGGAAGAGCGGGTGTTCATGGAGTTCTCGCGCGAGCGACTGGCTCAGCTCGGCATCGATCCGGACGCCGTGGTCAGCACGCTGAAATCGCAGAACGTCATCCTGCCGGGCGGATCGGTCGATGCCGCGGGCCAAGTGTTCGTGCTGGAGCCGAGCGGCAACTTCGAGTCGGTCGATCAGATCCGCGACACCCTGATCACGATTCCGGGTAGCGGGCAGCTGCTGCGCCTCGGCGACATCATGAACCTGCGCCGAGGCCATGCCGATCCGCCTCAGAGCAGGGTCTATTTCAATGGCCGACCGGCACTGGTGCTGGGGGTCTCGGCGCTCGACGGCATCAATACGGTGGCCTTCGGCGAACAGCTCAGCCGGCGCGTGCGCGAATTGCAGGACGCGTTGCCACTGGGCTACGTGCTGGAATTCGCCACCTACCAGCCCGAGTTGATCGCGTCGACGATCGCCGGCGCCACCAACAACCTGCTGCAGACGCTCGGCATCGTGCTCGCCGTGGTCATGCTGTTCCTCGGCGTGCGTACCGGCCTGATCGTAGGCGCCTTCGTCCCGGTGACGATGCTGCTGGCGATCATCGTCATGCGCGCCTGCGACGTCGAACTGCAGCGGGTGTCGATCGCCGCACTGATCATCGCGCTGGGCATGCTGGTCGACAACGGCATCGTCATCGCCGAAGACATCCGCGTCCGCCTCGAATCCGGCGCCGACCGGATCGCGGCCGCGATCGAGTCGGGCAGGACCCTGGCGATACCGCTGCTGACCTCGTCGCTGACCACCATCCTGTTCTTCGTGCCGATGGCACTGGCCGAAGGCGGTGCGGGCGAATTCACCCGCTCGCTGGCCCAAGTCGTGACCATCGTGTTGCTCGCCTCGTGGTTCCTGTCGCTGTTCATGACCCCGGCTTTCTGCGTGTGGTTCATGAAGGTGACGCCGGCGGCCGGGGCCGACGGCGAGCGCTTCGAGGCGTCTGCCTACCGGGCCTACCGCCGGTTGCTCGAGTGGATTCTTCGCCTGCGCTGGCTGGTGCTGGCGGCGATGGCCGGCCTGTTGGCGATCGCGATCGGCGCAATGGGCCTGGTCGGCAAGGAGTTCTTCCCGCTCGGCGACCGCAACCAGTACTTGATCTACGTCGATCTGCCGGCGGGCAGCTCGATCGACAAGACCGACGAGGTGGTCCAGCGTCTCGCGTCGTGGCTGGCCGACCGGACGGCCAATCCGCAACTCGCCAGCCACGTTGCCTACGTCGCGACCGGCGGGCCGCGCTTCTTCCTGTCGCTGGCCTCGATGGATCCGGATCCACACCGCGCCTTCCTGGTGGTCAATACGGAGACCCCGGCGCAGGTGGACGACTCGGTCGCGAAGACCCGCGCCTTCGTCCTCGAGCAACTGCCGGAAGCCCGCGTCAGCGTCAAGAAGATGTGGATGGGCGCTTCCGAATCCGGGCTGCTGGAACTGCGCCTGAGCGGGCCCGATCGCGAAGTCCTGCGCGACCGTGCCGAGATGCTGCTGGGCGCCCTGCGTGGCATTGCCGGCATCGCCAGCGTCAAGCAGGACTGGGAGAACCGGGTCGCGAAGATTCGCGTCGACGTGGACCAGAGCCGCGCGCGGGCCGCAGGCGTCAGCTCCCAGGACATCGCCAATGCCCTCAACATGTATCTGTCCGGCACGACCGTCACCGACTATCGCGAGGGCGACGACGTCATCCCGGTGATCATGCGCAGCGAACAGAAGGCGCGCGGCGCGCTCGGCGACCTGCAGGCGCTGTCGGTGTTCTCGCGCCAGCACGGCAGCTGGATTCCGCTGCCGCAGGTCGCCCGCATCAGCGGCGAATGGACCGATGCCCGAATCCGTCGCCGCGATCAGGCACGCACCTTGACGGTGTCGGCCAAGCATGGATCGCTGAGTGCGGCGGAACTGCTGCCGCAGCTGCAGGCGGCGATCGATTCGCTGGCGCTGCCGGCCGGGCACCGGCTCGAGATCGGCGGCGAGATCGAAGGTCAGGCAGAGGCCAACGAAAAGCTGTTCGCGGCCCTGCCGCTCTGCGTCGCACTGATCGCGGTCCTGCTGGTCTGGCAGTTCAACTCGTTCCGCCGGCCGCTGATCATCCTGGCAACGATTCCGCTGGTGTTGATCGGTGCGGTGAGCGGCCTGCTGGCGCTGAACGCGCTGTTCGGCTTCATGGTGATGCTGGGTCTGTTCAGCCTCGCCGGCATCATCATCAACAACGGCATCGTGCTGATCGAGCGCATCGGCGAGGAGGAAGCGGCCGGCAAGCCGCCGCACCGGGCCATCGTCGACGCCTGTCTGGCCCGGCTGCGACCGATCCTGATCACCTCGCTGACGACGATCCTCGGCCTGCTGCCGCTGATTCTGTCGCGTGATCCACTGTTCTACGCGATGGCCAGCGCGATGGCCTTCGGCCTCGCGGTCGGCACCGTGCTGACCCTCGGCTTCGTGCCGGCCCTGTATGCCGTGATGTACCGCGTACCGCACTCGGCGCCCGTGGCAGGGCAAGCCGCCGGGCAGCCGTGAGCGGTCCGTCCATCGACGCCGCCGGGCGAACCGGTACGCCAGGACCGTCAGCAGACCCGGCGCAAGGCCTCGGCTGCCAGATAGCACTCGATCTCGGTGACCGCCTGGCCCAGCCGGGCGCCGACGTCGGCCAGCGCGGCGTTGATGCGCCCGGCATCGAGTTCGTCGTCGGCAAGCTCGATCTCGATCCGGCCCAGGGTCTGGGCGATCCTGCCGAGGCCGAGCGTCATGCACGCGCCCTTGAGCGCGTGAACCCGTTCGCGGACTTCGACCCGCGCACCGGCCACACCGCGTTCGACGGCGATCGCGGGTCCGGCCGCCAGTGCGGCCAGCCGCGGCAATTCGATCTCCAGCAGCTCACGGTAGCACGCGGCATCGTCGCCGCAACGCCGGATCGCCGGCTCGGGATCGAGTTCGCCGACCGGAGCCCGCGGATTGCGCTGGGACTTGCCGGCGAGAAACATCGGGATCTGCCCGGAAGACTCGCCGACGCCACCCGCGATCGCGTCGAGCTGGCGCAGTACCACGCCGAGGTCGAACGGTTTCGTCAGATAGCCCCGCATGCCGAGCGCCAGGCACTGTTCGCGCTCCTCCACCAATGCGTGGGCGGTCAGCGCAAGGATCGGGGGGGCTGAATTCGCCAGGCGGTTCATGATCGCGATCGCCGCTCGTCGACCGTCGAGGCGCGGCATCTGCAAGTCCATCAGGATTACGTCGTAGCGTCCGGGAGCAGCCATCTCGAGGGCCTCGGCGCCATCTTCCGCAGTGTCCACCCGACCGACGTGGGGCGCGAGCAACGAGGCGGCGACGCTTCGGTTGATGGCGTTGTCCTCGACCAGCAGCACCCGCATCGTCGCGATCGACGCGGTGTCGGCCGGTGACGCGTCGACACAGGGCAGCGGGGCGTCGGCCGGGACCAGCTCGAACGGCACTTCGAGCTTGAAGCTGGCGCCGCCGCCACTGCGATTGAGGGCGCTGATCCGCCCACCCATCGCCTCGGTGAGACGCCGGCAGATGGCCAGGCCGAGACCGCTGCCGCCGAAACGCCGGGTGATCGATGCATCTTCCTGGCAGAACGGTTCGAACAGATCGTCGATACGATCCGGCGGCAAGCCTGGTCCGGAGTCGTTCACGACGATTTCGAGCCACCAGCGTGCCTTGGCCCGGCTGTCGTCGAGACGGGCACGCGCATCGACCGTGATCTCGCCGCAAGCCGTGAACTTGACCGCGTTGGCGAGCAGATTGGTGACGATCTGGCCGAACCGTGTGCAATCCCCGAAGAGCCGCGGCGGCAATGCGAGCTGGCCGGTCATGTCGATTCGCAATCCCTTGTCGGCCGCATCCCGCTCGAATCCGGCAACGCAGGACGTCAATACCCGCGATGGATCGAATGGCGCCTGCTCGAGATCGATTCGACCCGATTCGATCCGCGAGAAGTCGAGCACGTCGTCGACCAGCCGGCGCAATTGGGCGGTCGAATCCCGCAGCATCCGGCCGAGTTCGCCGGCATCGTCGCGATGCGGTCGCTCGGACAATAGCTGGGCAATGCCCCAGATACCGTTCAACGGCGTACGGATGTCGTGACTGATCGCCGCCAGAAACATCGATTTCGCACGGTTGGCGATGCTTGCGTGCTCGGCTGCCTGCTCGGCCCGCCGCAGCAGGTCGTTGTGCTCCGAATCGCGCTGCTCGAGCGCTTCGGCCATGCGATTGAACGAATCCGCGAGCGAGGCGACTTCACGCTCGCCGCCACCGGGTGCCCGCACCGACAGTTCGCCCGAGGCGATGGCCTCGGCGCTGCAGGCGAGACGTGCGATGCCGGCGGCCAGCCATCCACCGAGCAACCAGGAAAACAACGCCGCCAGGCCCATGCCGATGGTCGCGGCAACGGCCGCGAGGCGCCGGGCATGGTCCAGTTCGGCTCGTGCGCTGCGATTGTCGATGCCGAGTTCGATCGTGCCGACCTGGACGTCTCCGGCGCGAACGCCGCCAACGACATCGAAGATGCCATCCTCGTCGAGGGGCGGGTCGGCAGGATCGAAGGGATCGGCGAGGGCGCGCGCATCGCCGATTGCGAGCAGTTCGCGCCGATCGGCGTCGCGCACGCGCACGAACGAAGCCTGCCGACGCTCGACCAGGCCCTCGGCGACGACCGCGATCTTGGCAAGGTCGTAGGAAACCACGGCGTCGGCGATCGCTGCCGAGAACAGTGCCAGCGCGGTATCGGCGCTCTGTCGGAGCTGGCGCTGCTGCGCGAGCTCCATCTGGCCGAGGGCCGAGCCGATGGTCACCGTCAGCGCCACCGCCTCGATCGCCGCGATGCCGACGATCGCCTTCCAGCGGAACGAGAGTCCTTTCCCCGGCCCGCCCATTCAATCGCCTCCCGCTTGCGGAAGGCCACCCAGATCGAGGGCGCGGATCGAATCCCAGTCGCTGTCGATGGCGGCCTGAATCCCTTCGAAGCGCAAGCGCTGCAACGCGGCCCGGCCGGCTGCGCTGAGTGAGAGCGCCTGCATGCCGGCGACGAATCCTCGAATCGCATCCGCCTCGACACCGGGCAGGGCGGCGAAGGCGTGGGGCGCATACTCGGCGCTCTTCCAGACCACCCGCAGCTTGTCGCGCACTTCCGGGCCGATTGCATCGAGGGTGCGCTCGATGCCGCCGCCGGCGACATACAGGCCTCGGGCGACGCCGAGATACACCGAATCGTGGGATGCGACATAGGCCGGCACCACCCGGATGCCGAGCCCGGCCAGCGATGCCATCGGCACGACCGTCGCGGCGAAGGCCGCAGGCGACGGAAACGCCATCTCGCGACCGTCGAGTTCCGCGACCGAGTCGAGACCGCCGTCGGCGCGGGTGACGATCAGTCCCCGCAGCCGGCGCCCCTGCTCGCGGGCGAAGGCACGGTAGCCGGGTTGGCGGCTGAACACCGTGTAGTGCAGGGGATTCATGTAGGCAAGCTGATATCGACCCTGGCGCAGCCTGCGTTCGAATTCCGGGATGCTCGGTGCCGTCGCGAAGCGGAAGGTACAACCGGCCGTCCGCGAAACGGCTGCCAGCATCGGAATCCAGACCGCCGCGAGCTCGCTCGGTGCCTGTTGCGGCACCACACCGACGCTCAGCGGTTGCAGATTCCGGCATGCGGCGCGGGACGTTGGAACGGCAATCAAGACAGACGCGAACAGGGCCAACAGGTGGCGCTGGGCTCGGCCGCGGGCAGCGCGCATGCCTGACTCCGGAGAACTGTGGACACGAAATTAAACGACCGGCCCTGCGCAAGCTTTACGGGGCCTTGCTGCCAGGTGCGCACAAATGCACATTGCCTATGCCGAACGCTTGTCGGCGCGCTTGCGAACGGGGCCGAGGGTCACGGGTCAACCAGGGCCTGAGGCGGCCGCGCAATCCGTCAGCGCACGGGTCACCGATGGGCGGCTGCGTCTGGCGGCCGGTCTCGGCGCGGGCCCGATTCGAACGCGGCGTCGATGCCCCGCGCCGCGTCGATCGGCGCCACCGCCGCGGTCAGGGCAGCGGCGCCGATCGGACGGAGATGCCGTCTCGCCCGCGACCGGCGCATGCTTCTTCGCCAAGCCGCCGCATCAGTGCCGAGCGCGACCAAGATGACGCTTCATGAACCGTACGGCAGCGCGACGCGACGCGTAGGCATGTTCGACCGACGGGTTGATCGTCACGGTCGGCACGACGCCGGTCCTGAACACCGAGCCCTCGTCGGCGAACGGATCGAGAACTTCGATCGGTACCATCAGACGATCCCAGGCGTGTTCCGCGCCCTCATAGACCTCGACCGTCATGATGTCACCCCATTGCGCATTGATCGCGTCACGCAGGGCCTCGCAGTGTTCCGGTCCGTTGTCGTAGCCATCCTCGCTGCCGATCTGGATCAAGACCGGCGCACCGGTCGGGAACAGAAACTGCGATCCCTTTTCCGACGGCGGGTCGAGCACCGGGATTGCAGGATTATTGATCGCGTAACAGGGCGGATAATTGGCGACGTGCGCCGCGAAACGCAAGCCTTGGCCGAATATGCCTGCATACAATTGCTCGGCACTGGCGAGGCTGACTGCTGCGCCCCAGGAGAATCCGAGCACCCCGATGCGGGAGGGGTCGACGTCGTCGAGCGACGTCAGGAAGGCCAGTGCCGCGAACGCGTCCGGGTAGGTCAGGATCGGCAGGGCGGGGCGATCAGCCAGGGCTTCGGCACCTCGTGCCTCCCACATATCGATCTCGAGCGTGACGATGCCGGCCGCATTGAGTGCCTGGGCGTAGAACTCGCCACGGGCGTCGATCCCCGCCGACCCGTGCAGAATCACCACGGCCGGCAGCCGGTTCCGCCCGGCGCGGCAACGACGTTCGTCGAGCGGCATGGCGGGATACTTGAGCTTGGCCTTGATCGTGAGCTGACCCGGCGGTTGACTCGACAGGTCGACCGAGGGGAATTCGACGAACGAAATCGCCGGCGAACCATGCCGGCAGTCGCCGTCGTCCTTGTCCGCTGCTGCCGGACCCGTCGCCAGCAGCAGCATTGCGGCCACCACACCAATCCGAATGAATTCGGGCATCTCTGACCTCCGAAACGGAATTCGAGCGGCGCGTTATTTATGGTTCGCGTCTCGCTCCGGTTCGGATCGGCCCGCGGGCCGATCCCCATTGCCTCACCCGGAGGCGGAGATCGGGCCGCAGTCGCCCACCACACCTTGTGCATCGCGCATCCGGCAAGCGGAACACGTAAATTCACCCGGCGTGTCGGCAGTTGCCGCCCGCACCCCGCCGGGGGCGGGCATTCGTGGTCAGATTACACCGGGCACGTCACACCGGCCAGCCGATTCGTCAAAGGCTCTTGAGGTATTCGACCAGTGCTTCCCGATCGTCATCCGAGAACGTCGGTCGTGCCGGATCCAGGCCTTCGAGCACGGTCAGCACGCCATCGACCGCAGCCGCCAGTGTCGGCACGCTGCCGTTCGACAGATAGGGCGCGGTGTGCGAGATGCCGCGCAGCGAGGGCACCTTGATGCCGCCGGCGAGGCCGCCCTGCGGCGCGGTGATCTCGGTAAACAGGCCCGGACCGGTCAGCTCCGCGCTCCGATGGCACGAGGAACAACCGGCCTCGCCATGGAACAGTTCGAATCCCCGTTCGGCCTTGGCTTCGTCGAAGGGACCCGGCGCGGGACTGGTGATGCTGCGCATCCAGGCCTGCAGATCGCGCAGCTTGTCGGCCGTGATGTCGTTGCCGGGTTGATCGGCCTCCGCCTGGGCAAGCGCGTCAAGCAGGGACTGCGGCGGGGTCACCGAAAGCTCGGCGGGCAGCGTGGCGGCGGCAGTACCGAAAGCGCCGTTGCCGTGCATCACCAGATCGTAGACGGCCTCTGCCTGACTTGCCAGCGCATTGTCGTTGGTGCCGTCGTCCACGAACAGGCCATCCCAGCCGAACAGGTAGCCCTGCGACGCGAGATCCACGAAATTCCAGATCGGCGGATTGTTGGTGGGATTGACGACCCCGTCCTCGAGCGCATTGTCCGGCAGGGCGCGGATGTCGAAGTTTCCGGGCCCCCAGCCCTGGAGCACCGCCGCGGTCGCACCGCCGTCGCCGAGATTCTGGACGAAGGGCGTCAGCGACAGGATCGTGCCGGCATCGATGGCGCTGTTGGGAACGCCATCGAACTGCGGCTCGCCGATCGGCAACATCGTCGCACCGGCCGAAAGCTGGAATTCGGTCGGCGCCACCTTGACGTGGCACAGCGCGCAGGTCAGGCCTGCCCGGACCATGTTGCCGTTGCCGTCGAACCGCGCGCGAACGCCGATCACCGCATCGTTCTGCAGCAGTACCCGCGTGGTCGCGGGATCGGCCAGCGCAGCGTCCTTGGCGGCCAGGTCGCTGCCGGTCATCAGGTCGATCACCGATTGCGGCAGTCGCGTGACATCGACCTGCACGCCGAGCGCGACGGCGTCGGCCGGCGTTACCTTGTCGAGCAGGGTATGCAGCCCGATGACATCGCCGAAGAAGGCTTCGTTGCCGAAGGTCTCGTCCATCAGCACGCCGCGGCCGCGCGCAACGGCATCACCCTGGGTCGCCTGCAGCGTGCGCAGCGTTACCCGATAGGTTGCCTGACTGCGACGACTCAGACCCACCACGCGCTGGCTCGAATTGCGGTAGAAGCTGGCCTCGACCCGCTGCCATTCGCCGGCGTCGAAGCGGGATATCTCGCCCAGGGTCGGATGCTCGGGCGGCTGATCCGCCCGCAGGACGATCCTGATCGGCCGATCGAGGGAGACGTCGTCGCCCTTGGCGTCCTTCAGCGACACTTCGAAGGCGGCACTCGCGAAGGTCGGATCGTCGGCGCCGGTCGCGATCCTGGCGCTGGCGACCCGCAGCACGGCGTTGCCGGCGAGCGCACCCTGCGGAACGACGACCGTGACCGTGCCGGACGCATCGCTGAACGTACCACCGTCCACTGCACTCACGTCTGCCTCGATGATGTCCGACGAACCGCTGCCGCCGCCGCACGCCGCCAGCCCGGCGATTGCGAAGAATCCAGCCAGCCTCGCCACGTGACCTGCCCCTTTTCCGATCATTTCGGTCTCCTGCCGATGTCAAAAAAAACTTGCCGAGCCGCCGGAAGATTTCCCGAACGGCAGCGGCAAGCTAACAGGCTGCAACGGCGGCAGAATGTAACCTGGGTCACCCGGATCCGGCACGCTCGGGCATGCGGCCCGGAACCAGCCGGTGTTCCCGGCTGATCACTTGCTGGCAAGTACCAGCTTGTTATGGACTCCCTTCACGCCGTCGACCGACTCGGCCAGTCGTTCCGCCTGGTCACGGGCAGCATCGTCGGGCGCAGTACCCGACAGCGTGACTTCCCCGTCCTTGGTGTCGACGTTGATCTCGAGGGCATCGATCCGCTCGTCGTTGATCAGTTCCGCCTTGACCGCTGTCGTGATGGCGGCGTCGGTCACGATCTGGCCGGCGTCGGACAAGGTTTCCTTCACCGCCTCGCCTGCGCGCTCTGCACCGCGCGCGATGGCATCGCCGGCTTCGGCCATTTCGCGCTTGGCATCAGCCGCGGCGTCGCGGGATTCGGCGACCGCATGGTCCACCTTCTGGCCCGCGGTCTGGTCTTCGCTGCCACACGCAGCGAGCAGCATCGCGCTGCTGACGAGACTGGCAAACGCAATCTTTCGGAACGGCATGTCCATGGCTGTTTCTCCTTCTGCTCTGTTGATCGTTGATTTTCGGGTCGGAAGCAGCGGATCGGGCGACGTGTCGCGCTCCCTCTTCGCTCATCCACGACTGCATTTTCGCGATCACCGGCCTTGCGGACTGTAGGCCGCCTCCGGACGTTTCGTAGGACTCGGCGAAGTGTCGTTGCCGGACGAATTGACGTCTGCACCGGCGACGCCCACGATGACGCCTGATTCGCCCGTATTCACTCCGCACCGGTGCAGTAACGCGGTGCGGGCCGCCTGGCTTCACGGAATTGCGCCCATGTCGATCCATTGCAGACGCACCGCACGACTCGCGCGCGGCTGGCACCCTCTCGCGTGCGCTGTCGGCGCACTCACCGCCGCCTGGCTGTCGTCGGCCAACGCCGCCGACAATCCCCTTGCACACAGCCGCTGGACCGCGGTGGGGTCGGCGCGATGCCCCGACGCCATCTATTTCGGCGTGCGCCGCTACCTGTTCCTGAACCGCTGCCATGCGCCAGCCGCGGACGGCGTCGTCGAGCGCGGCACCTACCGTCTCGACAGCGGTCGCATCGAGCTGCGCGAACGCGAGCCATCGACCACTCGCGGGATCGACGGCATCGGTCCTTCGCTTCGCACGCTCGAGGTCGAACACCTCGGCGCGGATCGGCTGGTATTGCGCGCAGATGGGCGATCGATCGAATTCAGGCGCTCGAGGCCGACAAGGCTGCTGCCGGCCGCGGCCGGTCGCAAGACGATGTCCGATTGAACACCGCTTTCAGGCGCGTCGGCGACGCGCCGGCAGCGGCGCGAACAGTTCGGCGAGGTCGCGGTCGCCGAAGCCGGCGTCGCCACCGTCGGATTCGGTCAGAATTGCGGCCGCGAGCGCGGCCTTGCGTTGCTGCATGGCCAGGATGCGTTCCTCGATCGAACCACCGACCACCAGCTTGTATACAAACACCGGCTTGTCCTGCCCGATCCGGTGCGCCCGGTCGGTGGCCTGCGCCTCGATCGCCGGATTCCACCACGGATCGTAATGGATGACGGTATCGGCTGCCGTCAGGTTGAGACCGACACCGCCTGCCTTCAGGCTGATCAGAAAGACCGGCGCCTCGCCCTGCTGGAAGCGGCGCACCGGGGTCTCGCGATCGACGGTGTCGCCGGACAGTCTCAGCCAGCCGATGCGGCGCCGTGCCAGCTCGTGCTCGATCAGGTCGAGCATCGCTGTGAATTGCGAGAACACCAGCACGCTGCGACCTTCGTCCACCAGTTCCGGCAGCATCGACATCAGCAATTCGAGCTTGGCCCGTTCACGCACGCCGGCAGCCGCCTCGCCGCCGAGCAGGCGCGGGTCGCAGCACACCTGCCGCAGCTTGAGCAGCGCATCCAGGATTACGATGCGACTGCGGGCGAAGCCGCGCGCCGCCACTTCGTCGCGCACCCGCGCATCCATCGTCGCCCGCACGGTCTCATAAAGGTCCCGTTGACGGCCCTCGAGTTCGACGCTGCGCACGACCACCGTCTTCGGCGGCAGCTCCGAGGCGACGGCGTGCTTGCGCCGCCGCAGGACGAACGGCGCGACGCGACGCGCCAGCAGTTCGGCGCGCGTGCGATCGCCCTGGCGTTCGATCGGGCCACGCCAGCGCGCGGCGAAGTCCGCGGCATCGCCGAGCAGGCCCGGCATCAGGAAATCGAACTGGGCCCATAGTTCGCCGAGATGATTCTCGAGTGGCGTACCGGTCAGGCACAGCCGCTGGGCGGCGTCGAGCGAGCGCACGACCCGAGCTGCCTGACTGGCGGCGTTCTTGACCGTATGCGCCTCGTCGAGGATCAGGCATTGATAGGCATGCTCGGCGAGACGCTCGCGATCGCGCCACAGCAGCGGATAGGTGGTCACGCACAGGTCGTGGTCGGGAATCCGGGCGAAGGCCGCAGAACGGGCGTTGCCCCGCAATTCGAGCACGCGCAGCGTCGGCGCAAAGCGCGCGGCCTCGTCCCGCCAGTTGAACGCCAGCGAGGTCGGCACCACCACAAGGGCGGGCTGCCGCAGTCGGCCAGCCTGCTTCTCCGCGAGCAGATGGGCAAGCACCTGCACGGTCTTGCCCAAGCCCATGTCGTCGGCCAGGATACCGCCAAGGCCCTGCCGCGCAAGCCACTGCAACCAGTCGAGACCGCGGCGCTGGTACGGGCGCAGAGACGCCGCCAGCTCCGCCGGCGGCCTCGTCACGAGCGGCTGCCCGGCGTCCCGAAGCCTGGTCAACCAGCCTTTCAGCGTGTCCCGCCCGGCCACCTGCCAGTCGGCATCGAGCGCAGCGTCGAGGCGCCACGCGTCGGGCCCCGACAGCCGCAGGCACGCCGTCGGCCGGTCGAACAGGTCAATCAAGGTCAGCGCCAGTGGCTTCAGGCGTTGCGCCGGCAGGGCCACCCGGGACCCGTCCTCGAGCGCCACCACGAGCGTTTCGTCGTCGTCGATCGAGGCCACCGCCCGCGGGTCGAGCCAACGCGGATCGTCACGAAATGCCGCGTGCAGCAGCGGGGCAAGCTCGACCCGGCGCGCCTCCACTTCGATCCCGAGCGCCAGCTCGAACTCGTGCCCTTCCGTTACCGAAATGTCGGCAAGCCAGCCGGTGGGCACCAGCACGCGATGTCGAAAATCGCGCGGGCAGGCCAACTCCCAGCCGGCATCAGCGAGGGCGGGCGCGACCTCGCTCAGCAGCCGCTGCCATGCCTGCTCGCTGGCCAGCCCGTAGAGGCCGGCCGGCAGTTCACCGACCGTGTCGAGCCAGCCGCTGCGGATTGGCGCAAAGCCAGCCGCAGTCAGTGCGGCCATCGCCGCGTCCTCGATGGCACGGTCACGCCGCACCCGGATTCGACGCCCGTCGGCAGTGTTGGCGAGTTCGGTCCGGCTGCCCGGCGTGAAGCTGGCACCGCCATATTCGAACATCGGGAGCGCATAGTCGTAGGGCAGAGACCCGCCGGCGGCGCTGCGGGGATAGTCGCGATGGCTGCGCCATCGGCGACAGTACAGCGTCGATAGGGCCAGCACCGGTCGACAGACGGCACTTACCGGCACCGGTTCCGACTCGTCGAGCCGGGGCAGCGGCAGCTCCGAACTCACTGCCGACATCGCCGCGGCCACCAGCGGCAATTCGGAGCGGGCCAGCGGCGGCAGGCGCAGCACCTCCGCGACCAGCGCAGGCGCCGGCAAGACGATGCGACCGGCCTCACCGGCCTCGGCGTCGAAGTACATCATCGGCCGGGTGCGGGCCATCAGCGCACATGGCGGCTCGACATCGACCACAGCCACCATGCCCTGCTCCTGGCTGCGCCAGCCCAGCATCCCGTTGCGGTCCTCGCCGGCGCTCAGCAGCCGCGTCCGGCCGGCGCGGTCCGCCGCGCACAGGCGGCCGGTGGCCAGTGCCGCGCCGGCCAAGGCGGCACCGTCCACGCCGTCGAGCCGCGCGACACCCGGGTGAGGCTGACGCCGGCCGCCGCTGCGGAAGCGGCGCAGGACGTCGAGATCGTCGTCACGAAGGAATGCTGGCGGCTTCAACAGCGCCGCCTCGAGGTTGCGCCACTCGCGGGCACCGGCTGCCGGAGTGCCGTCGCCGCCCGCGCGCGCCTTGAGCAGCACCAATTCCAGATCGGGCGAGTGTGCGGCCCTGCGCACAACGTAGAAGAGGGCTTCGCCACCGCCTTCCGCAGGCGACGCCTCCGGCTTCCCGGCGAGGCGGGACGTCAGCCCGCGCGACCAGTCGACGACCTCCTTGCGCGGTCGTGAGCTGACCGCATCGGGGCGGCGCGCAGCCATCAACGCCGCCGCCGCATGCTTGCAGCGATTGACCACCGGGCAGTTGCAGCGGGTGGTCAGTTCGAGACTGCGCTGGCCGAGGAATTCGCGTGTCTCGACCCGCACCCTCACCAGGAAGGGTTCGCCGCTGCCGCCGCCGACCTTCGCGCTCAACAGATTGCCACTGGCCTCCAGCGCGGCCACCCGATCGACGAATGCCCTGGCCTGCTGCAGCGCAGCCGCAGAAAAGTACTCGCCGAGCCGCTCATCGTCGAGTTGGCGAATGAGACTGTCGAAGTGCACGCGACCTCTGGCTCCCGGCGACCCGTCTACCAGCCGAGGCGGACGCCGAGCGCGGCAAAGGCGTCGGCAGCACCGAGGCGCAGGCGCACGTCCACGAGGTCGCTGACTTCGCTGTCGCCGGGATTGATCTCGACGGTCGGCCAGCCCATGCGCGCCGCCCACCACACCGGCGCTGCAACGTAGGGAAAGACGCTGGTGGTTCCGATCGTGAATACCAGATCGAATCCGCCAGCGAGCGCCTGCTCCAGCCGCTGCAGGCCATCCACCGGCAACTCTTCGCCGAACAACACGACGTCCGGCCGCAGCCGGCCGCCACAGCGCGGGCAGATGGGGGGAATCATCAGCCCGCTGTAGTCCTCGACCTGGCGGGCGCTCTCGCAATCGACGCAGCGAAGCCGGTGCAACGTGCCATGGATCTCGAGTACGTCGGTCGAGCCGGCAGCCCGGTGCAGGCCATCGACGTTCTGGGTGAACACCATCACCCGTTCCTTCTCACGGCCGAGTCGCGCGATCGCATAGTGCGAGCGATTCGGCCCGGCGCCACGACAGTTGGCCTCGATCTGGGCCAGATATTTCCAGGTGATGTCGGGCCGCTCGGCCATCATCTTGCCCGACAGCGCGACTTCGATCGGCACCCCGTCGTCGGTGTGCACGTCGTCGTACAGCCCACCGATGCCGCGATAGGTCGGCAGGCCGGAATCGGCCGAGATGCCGGCACCGGTGACGAACAGGATGCGCTGCGCCCGTTCACACAGCCGGGCGACGTGGTCGAGGTCGGAGTCTGCACTCATGGTTTCTGGCGGCTCGCAGCCGACCGCCGCAGAACGGCGCCGTCGCGGCGCTCAGCGTCGGAACAGGGCCTCGCGACGATCGAGGATCTCCTGGTAGGCCTTGCGGTCGGCCGCGTAGCGCTCCCTGATCGCCTCCATCAACCGCAGCTTGGATTCGATCACGCTATCCTGCGCGATGATCTCCAGGTCGTTGTCGTTGATCGATTTCGCAAGATCCGGTGGCAGTTCGGCCTTCTCGTAGAATTCCCGCTCCTGGCGCAATCGCGCCTGTTCTTCCAGCAGACGCTCCTTGAAACGGCGCGCCTTGGCGAGATCCTGCTCGACGTCGTCGAGCGCCCGCGTCTCGATCGCGTCGATGTCCTCGAGGCTGCGGTAGGTCTCGAGCAGGGCGCGCTCCTTCAGTCGAATCGAACGAATCCGATCCTGCTCGATACGTCTGCGGCGCTCCTCAAGCCTTCGCGCCTCGCGCTGCTCGCGTGTCAGCGGCGCTTCGACTTCGCGAATCACGAGTCCCTGCGGGCTGAGTACGCGATACGCGCTGCCATAGCATTGGGCGGGAAGCACGTCGGCGCAGATCTGTCGTCCGCCGACATCGTCGCAGCAAAAGACATCGGCCTCGACCGCCGGGGAGACCAACAGCGCCGAGTAGGCCAGCAACGCTGCGACGAGCTCAGTCCTGACGCGCGATGCCATAGGTCTCCCGGTAGCGGCGGACCGCGTCGAGATGGTCCTGCAGATCACCGGTATTCGACAGGTGCCCGATGAGGTCGTCGAGACTGGCAACCGCGACCACCGGCACGCCGTAGGCGAGTTCGACTTCCTGCACGGCCGACAATTCGCCCTGGCCGCGCTCCATGCGATCGAGCGCAATGACGACACCCGCCAGGCTGGCACCGGCCGCCGCGATGATGCGCACCGACTCTCGCACCGAGGTGCCCGCCGAGATCACATCGTCGAGCACCAGAACGCGCCCTTCGAGCGGGGCACCGACCAGGGTGCCGCCTTCGCCGTGGTCCTTGGCCTCCTTGCGATTGAAGCAGAAGGGCAGGTTGCGACCCATCTCGGCAAGCTTCAGCGCCGTGCCGGCGACCAGCGGAATGCCCTTGTAGGCCGGGCCGAACAGCACGTCGCACTCGATCTTCGAAGCGATTATCGCGCGTGCGTAGAATTCGCAGAGCTGGCCGAACGATTGGCCGTCGTCGAACAGTCCCGCATTGAAGAAATAGGGCGACAGGCGCCCTGCCTTTGTTCGGAACTCACCGAAGCGCAGGACGCCCTTGTCGCAGGCAAGGCGAATGAATTCGCGACTAAACTCCAAGCTTCAAAATTTCCAACCGGGCAGAAGGACGCATGTTACGCATCATAACCGCTAACCTCAACGGAATCCGCTCGGCATCTGCGAAAGGGTTCCTCGATTGGTTGTCGAAGCAGCGGGCAGATGTCGTCTGCGTGCAGGAACTGAAGGCCCAGGCCGCCAATCTGAGCGACGAGATGCGCTGTCCCGGTGGCATGACAG
Source organism: Rhodocyclaceae bacterium (assembly GCA_020445765.1). Lineage (GTDB taxonomy): Bacteria > Pseudomonadota > Gammaproteobacteria > Burkholderiales > Rhodocyclaceae > Cognatazoarcus. Next base: position 38,271 of record JAGRFY010000004.1, read on the forward strand.
GCCATTTCTCGCATGCCGACAAGAAAGGGTACAGCGGTGTTGGGCTCTACCTTGCAAGGCCGGCCGAGCGCGTCGTCGAAGGACTGGGCCACGGCGAGTTCGATCCGGAGGGCCGCTATATCCAGGCCGACTTCGACGGACTCTCGGTGGTCTCGCTGTACCTGCCTTCGGGATCGAGTTCGGAGGAGAGGCAACAGGCCAAGTATCGCTTCATGAACGACTTCCTGCCGCACATGTCGGCGCTCAAGGCGAGCGGGCGAGAGATCGTCGTCTGCGGTGACTGGAACATCGCCCACCGCGAGATCGATCTCAAGAACTGGAAGTCGAATCAGAAGAATTCGGGCTTTCTGCCTGAGGAGCGCGCCTGGCTCGGCCGCGTGTTCGAGGAACTCGGCTATGTCGACGTCTATCGGCGACTGCATCCGGAAGCCACGGGCGAGTGCTACACCTGGTGGTCGAACCGCGGCCAGGCCTGGGCGAAGAACGTCGGCTGGCGCCTCGACTACCAGATCGCCACCCCCGGCATCGCCGAGCGGGCGCGAGTGGCCGCGGTCTACAAGGCTGAACGCTTTTCCGACCACGCACCGTTGACCGTCGACTACGATTGGCCGAGCTGACGACAACCTCGCCGAGGACGCGAACAGGATGGAAATCGATACCTGGCTGATCTACCTGCTGGCCGTCACCGGTCTGTCGCTGACGCCCGGGCCGAACAGCCTGCTGGCACTGAGCCACGGCGCCGTTCACGGTCATCGCCGCACCCTGGTCACGATCGCCGGCGGAACCGTCGGCTTCGTGCTGCTGATGGCCTTGTCGATGGCGGGCATCGGTGCCCTGCTCGAGGCCAGCGCAGATGCCCTGGCAATCATGAAGGTCATCGGCGGCGCCTATCTGATCTGGCTCGGCGTACAGCTCTGGCGCGCGCCGCCGCTGCAACTCGAGCTCGCCGTCGGCGCGGCGCGGGTTTCGCGCGCGCGCTTGTTCATGCAAGGTTTCTTCGCGGCCGCGTCGAACCCCAAGGTCCTGCTGTTCTACGGCGCATTCCTACCCCAGTTCGTCGACCCCTCGCGTCCGATCCTCGCACAGTTCGCGATCATGGCCGCGAGCTTTGCGGTGGTCGAGGCGTTGGTCGAATATCAGTTGGCTCGGCTTGCCCATCGCGTCAGGCCCTGGCTGCAACGAGCCGGTCGCCGTTTCAACCGCGCCTGCGGCGGGCTGTTCATGCTGCTGGGTGCGGCCTTGCCGATCAGTCGCTGAGCGGCGGAGCATGCGGCAGCGGCGCTTCCGGACCGATATCGCCGGCGGTACCGGGTGACCCGACCCGATCCGGTCGGCGTGATCTGCCTGCTGGCGGCACCGGCGTTGCTCGCCGCGGGCGGCCTGTGGCTGTGCCCGGGCGGTGCATGTCGGCTGCCCGCCGTCGATGCCACCCTGCTTGCGGCGGCAAACGCGATCCGCGGCCCGTTTGTCGATGCCGTTGCCGCTTGGGCAACCTGGCTCGGTTCGCTGTTCGTGCTCGGGCCACTCACCGTGCTGGTCGCGGCGCGACTGTGGCTCGGCGGCCGGGCTTGCGACGCGCTTGCGCTGGTGCTCTCGCTGGGCGGCGCGACGGCCCTCGGCCAGCTCGTCAAGCTCGCGCTGGCCCGCCCCAGACCGACCCTGTTCGCCGCCGTCGGCGAACTGCCGAACAGCTGGTCCTACCCGAGCGGGCACGGCATCCAGGCGGCGGCCGCGCTGGTCGCACTGGCGCTGCTGTTGCCGGATCGGCTGCGCCGGGCCGGCCTCGTGGTGGCGGTCGCGGTGGCCACGCTGGTGGGCGCGACCCGCGTCTATCTGCAGGTGCACTTTCCGACCGACGTGCTGTTCGGACTGGTCGCCGGCGGAATGTGGTCGACAGCAGTCTGGCGCCTGGCGCAGGCCGCGAATCGCCCGCCCGGCTGGCGCGGCTAAAGCTCGCCGTCGGCCCGCCGTAGAAATGAGGCCGCGTTGCTTCCCACGCCGAACCATACATGCTGATCGACCCGCACCTGTACGAATCGAAGATTCTCGTCTGCGATGACTCGTCGAGTCACGCGACGATGCTGCAGGGCCTGCTGCGCAGCGAGGGGGTGCGTCGCGTCGAGGTGGTGACCGATTCGCGTCGGGTGCTGCCGACGATTTCCGGGCACGGCGATTTCGCGTTGCTGGTGCTCGATCTCGACATGCCCCACCTCGACGGCTTCGAAGTGCTCGAATTGCTGCGCAGCGAACTCGGCGAACATGAGCAGATTCCAGTCGTCGTGATCACCGGTGTGGCCGGCGAGGACGCCTGCCTGCGGGCGTTGAAGATGGGGGCCAACGACTTCATCCGCAAGCCGTTCGACCATACCGAGGTGGTCCTGCGGGTGCGCAACACATTGCGCCTTCACGACATGGTGGTTCGCCAGCGGGAGGTCAATCGGGATCTCGAACGCCAGGTCCGGATGCGGACGGACGACCTCGAGCGCGCCACCGACACCTTCGTGCACAAGCTCGGCCAGATCTGCGAGATGTGCGACAAAGGTGCTGGCGAGCACATTCGACGGGTCGGCCGATTCGCCGGCATGCTCGCGCGACTGGCCGATCTGCCCACCCAGACCGCCCATCTGGTCGAGCAGGCGGCACCGCTGCACGACGTCGGCAAGGTCATGCTGCCGGTGGAACTGCTGTTGAAGCCCTCGGCGCTGACCAACCAGGAGTTCGAACAGGTCAAGCGGCACGCCGACGCCGGCAGCGAGCTGCTCGACGGACCGGATTCACCACTCGTGCGCATGGCTTCCGAAATCGCGGCGAGTCACCACGAACGCTGGGATGGCAGCGGCTATCCCAACGGACTGCGCGGCGAGGAGATTCCGATCGAAGGGCGCATCACCGCGATCTGCGACGTCTTCGACACGCTGATCTCGGCGCGTCCATACAAGGATCCGTGGTCGGTCCAGAATGCGATCGACTATCTGATCGAGCAGTCCGGCCGGCAGTTCGATCCACGTCTGGTCGAGCTGTTCGTCTCTGCACTGGCGCAGATCGAGGAAATCCGCGACAGCGTCGATCGCCCGGCCGTCGGCACGGACGCCTGATCCGCGCGCCCCGTACCGACCGGGGCGGCACCGGGAACCACTCAGCAGTTGCCTTTCTTTGCCTGGCCCGGCGGGCAATGTTTCGGCCCCCGCGCGGGCGCGTCGCAATGGCCGCGAAAGTCCTTGTGGTTCTGGAATCTCGGACAGTTGTCCTGCCACCAGGCCGGATCGCGCCAATGCTCGCCGTCCCAGTAGCGGCCATCCGGATGTCGCTCGCCGATGTGGATGCGTACGCCCGGTAGCCGAATTTCGACATCGACGCCGACATCCGCGGCCTGCGCCGGCGACCCAAGCCACAGCCAAGCGGCGCCGGACACCACGGCGCGAACCAGTTCTGCCCTCATCGAAATCCTCCAGGACGATGCTTCCGGCGGTGGCCGGATGCGGCACCCATGGTGCGCCAGCCGGGCCACCGAAGCAAAGATTGTCCGGCATCAAGAAGCCTTCTCGCCGCCCTTGTCGCGGCATGGCGCGGGACTATCTTTGGAGTGAAGAGACCACCAACGACGTGGCCTCTGGGGTGGAACCCGAATAGGAGACTGTCATGAACACGCTGAAACCATTTGATCCGGTCGAGGATTTCTTCCGCGGCTTCTTCGTCCGTCCGGTGGAATTCGGCAAGGACGACCAGATCGCGCCGATGCGCGTCGACGTGCGCGAGAGCGCCGAGGGCTACGAGGTGCATGCCGAAATGCCCGGCGTCAGAAAGGAAGACATCCAGGTGAATGTCGAAGGGCCTGTGGTCTCGATCTCGGCCGAGCGACGTCAGGACAAGGAACAGCGCGAGGGTGATCGCGTGATTCGCAGCGAGCGCCACTTCGGCAGGATCGCGCGCAGCTTCCAGCTCGGCGCCGAACTGGATGCCGAGCGGACCGTCGCACGCTTCGCCGACGGTGTGCTGACCCTCAAGCTGCCACGCAAGGACGTGCAGCCGAAGCAGAAGATCGCCATCGAGTGATGCAGCACCCGGAAGAGGTGGGCAGTGTCCGTGGCCGACGGCTCGACCGTCGGCCACGGTCGTTCGCGACATGGTCAGTGGCGCTGCGCAGGGCCGGCAGCTCGCGGATGGCTCGGAATCCGGCCCCTGCGCCGGGCATCGACCGCCAGGCGACTGCCCGGGTTTCCCGTAGCCGGGCACGGCAATCGTCCGGCCGCAGAAGGCTGCAGGGCCCTCAACGGTGGCCGGCATAGGCATCGGTTGCGGCAATCAGCCGGTCGAGAATGCCCGGTTCGTCGTAGGCATGGCCGGCGCCCTCGACCAGATGGAACGCCGCTTCCGGCCACGCCTTGTGCAGGGCCCATGCGTAGCGCAACGGGCAGGGCATGTCGTAGCGGCCATGCACGATCGTGCCGGGGATGCCATGAAGGCGGTGGGCATCGCGCAGCAACTGGCCGTCGTCGAGCCAGGCACCGTGCGTGAAGTAGTGATTCTCGATGCGGGCAAAGGCGAGCGCGAAGTGATCCTCGCCAAAGCCCGCCGCCAGCTCCGCATCCGGCAGCAGCTTGATGGTGCTGCCCTCCCAGGTACTCCAGGCCCGCGCCGCCTCGATCCTCGCCGCGACATCGTCACCGGTCAGTCGCTGCCGGTAGGCGGCGATCATGTCCGAACGTTCGGCCTCGGGTATCGGCGCGACGAAGGCCTCCCATCTGTCCGGGTACATCTCGGAGACCCCGAACTGGTAGTACCAGTCGAGTTCGGCGCGACTGACCGTATAGACGCCACGCAGCACCAGTTCGCTGACCCGCTGCGGGTGCGTCTCGGCATAGGCCAGCGCCAGTGTCGATCCCCACGAGCCCCCGAACACCAGCCAGCGCTCGCATCCCACCCGTTGCCGTAAACGTTCGATGTCGGCGACCAGGTGCCAGGTCGTGTTGGCGTCCAGTCCGGCATGCGGTGTCGATCGGCCGCAACCGCGTTGGTCGAACAGCAGCACGTCGTAACGGGCCGGATCGAACAGCCGCCGATGGTCGGGCGATATGCCACCACCGGGGCCACCGTGCAGAAATACGGCCGGCTTGGCACCCGGCGTTCCAGCCCGCTCGTAATGGATTACATGTCCGTCGCCGACGTCGAGCCGGCCGCTGTCATAGGGTGCGATCGGGGGATACAGGCTGCGCATTCGGCTCGTCATCGTTCGCTCGCAAGAGGTGCAGGCCGGGGAGAGAACGCGCTCCTGACCCGCGATCCGGCCCGGCGCCGGCCGCTGTCGGGATTGTAAGGCGTCCGCGGAGCCGGATCGCGCCTGCGCCCGGCATGCCGTGACCTCGGCCAGCGACATGCCGGCTCTGCAAGCCAGGGTCACGCCTGTGTCCGGGCGCCGCCTTGCTCTCCCCAAACGTCAGTCCGGCCGCGCCACGTGTGCCTCGCCACCGGCGGCGGACAGGCCGGCGCCGAGGGGTGGAACGGGAACGCCAACCCGTGCTGCACTCCGTGGCTCCGGCAGCAACGGCCCATGGTCGCAAGAGAAGCATGTGGCGAGCACGACGCGATGACGGCTGCGACCACCGACAGGCCGCATCCCGCGGTCGTCGCCCGACCTGACCGGCGACTTCGACACGTGCCGGAATCAGGCCGGATCACGATTGCCCGTCGAGCCGAAACGAATGTTCATGTGGCAGTCGGCCCCGACATCCGGCCGATCGATCCGACCACAGGCAGAGGCGCATTCTGCGACCCTGTCGAAGTTCGGCGGGGTCCCTGCTTCGGTGGAAATGTACGGCCCGGTGGCATCATCCGCCGACGCGACCATCGCAGGCAGGCGAGGCAGGACCGGTTCGCGCTCCGAACATGGATCCGGCACATCGACAGGGGAGTCGGCAATGAACGATGGATTCAATCATTTGCTCGCGGTGTTCTTCGGCTACTTCGCGATCATGAATCCGCTCGCCAACACGGCGGTCTTCGTCGGCTTGACCGGCGACCTGGACGACAGCGCGCGGCGTATCGTCGCCCGTCGCTCGCTGCTCATCACGTTCGCGATCGTCTTCGTCTTTGCGGCCCTCGGGAAAACGATCTTCCATTTCTTCGGTGTCACCTTGCCGGCACTGCGCATCGCCGGCGCCATCCTGGTATTCGTCATCGGCTATCACATGCTGCACGGCGAGGCATCCTCGCTGCACGATCACGGCAATGCATCGGCCGAGGACATGGCGATCTCGCCGCTGGCGGTGCCGCTGCTCGCCGGGCCCGGCACGATCGCGACGACGATGAGCTTTGCCGCCGCCGGGGACTGGCTGTCGATCGCGATCACCGTAGGCGTATTCGCCCTGATGTGCCTGATTACCTACCTATGCTTCGTGTTCGGCGAATCACTGCTCGCTCGCGTCGGCACCGGTGGCCTGAAGATCGTCACGCGACTGATGGGGCTGATTCTCGCGGTGATCGGCGTGCAGATGGGAATCGAGGGGATCGCGGGCGCTCTGCCGCTGCTGCGCGGCGGCTGAATCGATCGCCATGCGGCGGCATCAAGAGGCGACGGCCGCGGCCGCTTCGTCGCGTGTGTAGAAGCGACCCCGCCGGACGAAGCCCGATGTGATCGTCGCCTTGACTGCGATCACTCGGCCGCTGGCCTGGCGCGCGACGACGACTTCGTCCGGCAGGCCGTCGAGCAGATGGAACGGCGCCGGCTGGCCGGTGACGAAGCGCGACGCATAGACACGACCGGTCTCCGCATCGCGGAATGCCGGCCGGAAGCCTTCTTCCCGATTGCCGGCGCTGACCCCGGCAGGCCCATGAAACAAGCGGTTTTCCTGTCCCAGCCTCGCGTTTGTCATCGCGTTCATCGTGCCCCCCGTCGTCACACCGTCCGATGCCTGACAGGCTGCGCCCGCAGATCGATCGATACTGGGACGAAGCCTGGTGATCTCATGGATATTCGGTGGGGAAACGCCGACTGCCACGGCATGCCGGATCTCCGGTTCCCGCGCGGCTGCCCTCGGTCGCCGCGAAGTCGTCTCCCGCGAGTGGGCCGACGGCGCATGCTGCGGGGCTCGACTTGACCGAGATCAACCCGCGTGCAGGGCATTCGGCGCGGTGTGCGGCGCCCTTCTATAAAGCAGACAGGGCCCCCGAGCCAACGACACCCATCTTTAGGAACCACCATGAGCTTCCTCGATTCCCCGATCTCCCGCTGCGAGGCAAAGCGGACCATCGTGCTGACCGATCAGACCCAGGCCCAATGCGCCCTCGAACACGGCTGCGAACCCGGCACACGCTGCCCCCTGTGCGGCTGCTTTGTCGACGTCAGCGGATTGTCGGATCAAACCTTGCGTGAAGTGCGCGAATCCGAAGCCAAGCCCTGACCTTCCCAGGCGCTCGGCCGACAAGCGTACGAGGCGAGCGTCAAGGCGCACGACCGCTGAGCGAGCGTACGCGGCGATTGCCGGCGATCGGCGCCAAGTCCGAGTTCGTCCGCCCGCACTTGCGGTAGGGCTCCGGGTGATCGCGGCTGCTTGCTGCTGATCGACCGCAAGGGTGTGCGCACCGGCCGGTTCGCACGCGACGTACATCAGCGCTCACGTCGGCAATCCACCTGCGACTGCGCGTTGGCCATGGTCGAGCAGCGCCGCAGGCCGGGCATCGCCGGCGCCCGGTTCCGGCTGACGATCGGCCCCGCCGCTCACCGTCTGCGCCCCCATCACGTCGCCTGCTCGCACAGCGATCCGAGTTGCGTGCCTTTGTGTTTCGATTTCGCCGAGTAGGGCCGACGGCGGATTGCGGCCAGCATCGACCCCCGCACCCGAAAGGTCGGCCCGGTATCGATTCAGCGCGACAATCGCAGCCGATTCATGAAAATGTAATTTCGGAAAGAAGTCCCGACGGCGACCGACTCGACGAACGGTGCGCCGTCGATTCTTGCATTATTGGTTTTGTTCAATAATGTGAATAGAGTGGCTTCCCGCAATCAATGGAAGACATCGGATATTCGGGTCAGTGTGCTGGACCAATTGCCCGATCGAGATCAATCAAATCGTGCGTGCGCCGCACCCGGCAATGCGGCATTTGGACGAAATGTCTGGCAGAACGCCTTGTTTTCTGAACGAATTCCGGGTTATCGCCGCTTGCGCGGCGACCAGCGCGAAGTCCTCGCGATCACCCGTCAGGCCGTACGTGGCTTCACAGCCACGCTCCGGTCTTGTTCGACTCGGCTTTCAGCCTCGGCAACTCAATGCCCGTGCGTCGTCGCCGCCAAAACTGTGGAAAATTGATTCATCACCGCATCGACACAACGATAACGCTTCAAGCCCGCCGAATTGTTGGACTGCTCGGCGTCGGACAACGCGGGCAAGGGCGACCAAACCATTGAAGGGCCCAAACGGAGCAGACGCGAGTCGCGCCCAAACCGTGGCGCGAAATACTTAATAGGGGAACCATCGTCATGAAGTCCGTTGCCGCAATTATGCTTGTCGTCGCAAGCACGTTCGGGTCCGTTCCTGCACAGGCAGGGCCGGATTGGAAAACGATCGTACCGGTCGAAGACCCGTTATTGACGGACGGATCGGATGATCATCTGTTGATCGACGCAAACGGCGAACTCGTATTCGACCGGGCGGGTCGCACGCTGGCGCCGCGGTGTGCCGTGCCAGCCGTTCCCGTCAAGGACGAACAGGGCAACACGCGCCTCAATCCGAACCCGTTCAAGTTCTTCGTGCAACCCGGAGACCCTTCCAGACTGGTCGTCTTTCATACCGGCGGTGGCGCATGCTGGAACGGCCTGACCTGCGCCAGTTCTCTCGGCGAGCGCCGAGGGACCTACAATATCGCATTGGCCGAAACCTCCGAAACGCTGCTGCAGGCCGGCGGCATTCTCGATGCAATGGACGCCGCCAATCCGTTTGCGGACTGGACCAAGGTTTATATTCCCTATTGCACCGGCGATGTCGGTTGGGGAAATGTCGATACTCTGTACACGGTGATCGGTGCCGGTGGCGTGCCGGTACCATTTGTGATCTCCCATCGTGGTTACGCCAATATTCGTGCCGTTACGCAGTGGCTCAAGGCCTACAAGATCGAAAATGGCACGCCTGAAAAGGTTCTGGTGGCCGGCGCCAGCGGCGGCGGCTATGCGGCGATCGGTACCCTCCTGCCCGAAGTGATCGACGCGCTGGGTGAAGACACCGATTACTTCCTGATCGGTGACAGCGCAAATGGGGTCGTCACCAATCAGTTCCTCGCCGATGCAGGCGCGAACTGGGGTTTTGGCGGGACACTGCCCGAACACGTCCTCAATTCGGTGACCCAAGGCGCGCCGTGGCTTCCCGTGCGTGTGTACAACAACACGGCAAGGCGTTATCCAGAACTGCGCCTCGGACAGTTCCAGAACGCGTTCGACCCGGTGCAGGCCAGAGTTCTGACGATCATGAAGTTCCCAGACGATCCGCTTGCGTGGAACGACCCGGACCTGATCGGCCAGTCCCTGCTCGAATGGACCGGTGCGATGCGCGCCTACACGCTGGCGTCGGCCCTCAATCCGCACTACCGCTTCTATACCGCGGCCGGCTACGAGCACATGGTGCTGCAGACGATTCCGCTCGAAGCAGGATTCGGATTCTGTTCGGATGAATTCTCGAAGGAAAGCTCTGCAGCCTCCCTCCGTGGCCAGGTCCGGTTGCGGGACTGGGCCAAAGACATGGTCGATCGGGGGGGTAGGCTGTGGCGCACGGGCGAATGGAAGAATGCGACGTGCTCACCCTATTGCGACGTTCCGCCTTCCTGCCCGCTCCCGTAGGCGATTGGCCGAACGGAACGGGTGCGCCGGGTCCGCGCCCGGCGCACCCGTTCCGTTTCGCTGGACAGGCAGCGTCGCGGTACCGCGTGATATCAGTTGCCAGGCCAGGCGAGGACGACTAGCCGCCGACGACTTCCAGCGCAACATCGACGTTGTTGCGCGTCGCGTGGGAATATGGACAGATCTGCTCGTGCGCCTGCTGAACCAGTGCCTCCAGGTCTCTCTGGGGCAAACGACGGTCTTCGACACGCAACCTGACCGCAAGGCCGAAACCGCCGCCTTCGCGCGGTCCGATCGAGACCGAACACGTCACCGAGGCACCGGTGGCGTCCTTCTTCTGCTGTTTGGCAACGAAGTCAATGGCGCCGCCGAAGCAGGCCGCGTAGCCCGCTGCGAACAAGTCCTCCGGCGTCGTCGCACCGGCCTTGCCGGGGCCACCCATCGCCTTCGGCACCGAGAGGTCCACGCTGACCAGGCCGTCGGCCGACTGCGTGTGTCCGTTGCGGCCGCCCTTCGCAGTCGCACTGGTGGTGAAGACGGGATCGATCTTGTCCATGGCATATGCTCCTTTGGGGGATGGAATGGCGTCCTCGGTGCGAGAACCGGTTGGCGCCGGCTTCTGGCGGCCGGCGCTGCGTCCTTGATTCTAGGAAACGGCCGCAGGCCGCGCAATCGGGCCACCCGAGGACGACGCCGGCGGTCCGGCATGCGCCTTGGCGCGGGACTACCGCTCGCCGGCGTCGGTCCACGGCAACTGCCCGTCATCGTACGGATCCAGTTCGGACAGCCGGGCGTGGGCAGGCCGCAGCAGGGTCGAGACCCGATCCGGCTCTGGCACCTCGACCAGCGAAAGGATCGGCACCGTGATGCGATGTCCGTTCGCCTGCCACCCGCGATGGCGAACGTCGCGGTGCAGATCGTCGATCTCCGACCCGTTGGCGGCGCCTGCCAGCGACACCATCGCGGCCACGGACTGCTGCAGCACCGGTCGATCTAGTTCCCCGGGGCCATCAGGGCGTTCACATCCTGCGCAGTGAAATGCACCATCAGGTGTTCATGGGGTTTGCCAGCGGCCATGATCCAGGCATTGAGCGGATGATCGAGCGCGTAGGCCGTCGCCATTGCAGCCTGCTGTTCACTGAACGGCAGCGGCAAGACCATCACGTGTGGCGTCATCTGGACGATGCCGTCGCTCTCGGCATCCGGCTTCGCCTTGTCGACGGACAGCGAGGCCGCTCCGATATCGACCGCACTCCTGCTGACGTTCATGCCGGCCAGCATCCAGACCAGGCCGGGCTCGGACGGCAGCGGCTTGCTGCCGGACCACAGCGCCTGGATGAACGACCACGCGTTGCGATCGAGGCACATCGGATCCCGATACGGTAGCGCCGGCTTGCCGACGCGGATCGAAAACGATCCGCTGGCGATGCAGGTGTAGGAGCCGCTGCCGTAGCGGGCGAGCACCAGTTCGCCATCCGGCGACCAGCCATAGATCGACGCATTTGCGGTCACCGACGGCGGCGCCGCCTGGACCGCATCGGCGATCGTCTCGGCAACCCAGGCCTTGTCGGCCGCATAAGCCGTGGCGCCGACGCCTGCGATGGGCAGCGCGACGCAGATCGAAACGAGTTGCCGTGTCGCGCGCCAGTCGAACCTGTTCATGATCGTCCCTCCCGCGAAATTGGGTGGAGGTCGTACTGCGAGCCGCGGATCGCGGTTCTGACCCGGCCGGCCGCAATTTCACGATAGTCCACAGCGGCCGGATGAGCGCCACCCGATCGGCCGCAGCCGAGGCCTGCGCCGCCCACCGGCACCGTCGACGGTGGCCAGCCTACCGATCACCGAGGCCGGAAGCGGGCTACGCCAGGCGCGACGAACATCGTCCGGCGCCGGGGCAGGACAGTCCCAGCCGCGAGCGCTACAGCAGTGGCGCCAGCCACTTGCGCGCGGCCGCCTCGCTCATCCCGGTGCGGCGTGCCCAGTCTTTCATTTGGTCTTCGCCGATCTTCGAAATCGCGAAGTAGTGGCTGTCGGGATGCGAGAAGTAGAAGCCGCTGACCGATGCGGCCGGCGTCATCGCCATCGATTCGGTCAGGCCCATGCCGGCATTGGTCGGCGCATCCAGCAGCTGGAACAGGGCCGCCTTGACGGTGTGATCCGGGCAGGCCGGATAGCCGGGGGCCGGACGAATGCCGCGATACTGCTCACGGATCAGCGCGTCATTGTCGAGATCCTCTTCGGCGGCATAGCCCCAGTGCTCGCGACGAACCCGTTCGTGCAGCCATTCGGCACAGGCCTCGGCGAGACGGTCGGCGAGGCTCTTCAGCATGATCGCGTGGTAGTCGTCGTGGGCGGCTTCGAACTCTTCGAGCTTGTGCTCGATGCCGAGCCCGGCGGTGACCGCGAAGGCCCCGCACCAGTCGCCGACACCGGAGTCCTTCGCCGCGACGAAATCGGCCAGGCACCAGTGGGGCTTGCCGCTCGGGCGCTCGTGCTGCTGGCGCAGCCCGTACCAGGTCATCATCGGCGTATGCCGGGCTTCGTCCTGGTAGAACTCGATGTCGTCGCCGACGCTGTTGGCCGGAAACAGACCGAACACCGCAGCCGCCTGCAACCACTGCTCGCGCACCAGTTGCCCGAGCATCCGCTGCGCGTCGTCGAAGACGCCACGGGCGGTCTCGCCGACGGTGTCGTCGTCGAGGATCTGCGGGTAGCGGCCGGCAAGGTCCCAGGTCTGGAAGAACGGCCCCCAGTCGATGTACGGCAGCAGTTCCTCGAGGTCCACGTCGAGCGCGACGACTCCGGTGGTCGCCGGCGCATCCGGCCGGTAGCCCGAAATCGACAGCGCATCGAAGGCATTGGCCCGGGCCTGCGCCAGGCTCACCAGTTGGACGCCACGCTTGTTGGCATGCTGCTGCCGGATCTTTTCGTAGTCGGCCGCGAGCTGTGCCTTGAAGCCTGCGCTGTGGCCCTCCGACAGCAGCGCAGTGACGACGCCGACCGCGCGTGAGGCGTCGGGGACATACACCACGGGCTGGCCGTAGTTCGGCGCGATCTTGATCGCGGTGTGGGCACGACTGGTGGTCGCGCCACCGATCAACAGCGGCAGTTCGAAGCCCTGGCGCTGCATCTCGGCGGCGACATGGCTCATTTCCTCGAGCGACGGCGTGATCAGGCCGGACAGACCGATCGCCTGGGCACCGTGTTCCCTGGCGGCGTGGAGTATCTTCTCGGTCGGCACCATCACGCCGAGATCGATGACTTCGTAGCCATTGCAGCCGAGCACGACGCCGACGATGTTCTTGCCGATGTCGTGGACGTCGCCCTTGACCGTCGCGATCACGATCTTGCCCTTGCTGGCGGCACCGGTGCGGGCCTTCTCCTCTTCGATGAAGGGAATCAGATGGGCCACCGCCTGCTTCATGACGCGGGCCGACTTGACGACCTGGGGCAGGAACATCTTGCCGGCGCCGAACAAGTCGCCGACCACGTCCATGCCGGCCATCAGCGGTCCTTCGATGACCGCCAGCGGCGGCTTGCCTTCGGCCGCCAGACGGGCCCGCACTTCCTCGGTGTCGGCGACGACGAAGTCGGTGATGCCCTTGACCAGGGCATGGGCGAGCCGCTTGTCGACCGGCTGCTCGCGCCAGGCGAGATCCGGCCCGCTGTCCCGGGCGGCGCCCGCCTGCACGGTCTGCGCAAACTCGACCAGCACGTCGCCGGCGCCGGGGTGCCGGTTGAGCACGACGTCCTCGACCTTGTCGCGCA
>JAGRFY010000132.1 GCA_020445765.1 Rhodocyclaceae bacterium
CAACAAATACACGGTGTCGTGGCTGGCAGGCCATTGGGTGCTCGCGGCCGCGTACTGACCGAAGACGCCGCCGGCGGCGACGCGTCCGGAACGCCCCGGCCGTCGATGCGCCCGGCCACGGGCGGTCCATGGCCGGGCGCATCGGGCATTGGCGGCCTCAGCGATCGAAGGCACGGGCGATCGCCTCGACATGGCGGTGGTCGGTGCCGCAGCAGCCGCCGAACACCGCCAGTTCGGGCAGCAGCAGCCGCAGTTCGCGGTAGTCCGCGCCGAGTTCGTCCGGGTTGCCCTCGTCCAGTTCGGTGGCTTCGTCGAGTTCGGCGTGGCTCAGGCGCGAGGCGTTGGCCCGCAGGCCACGGATTCGGCTGCGCCAGTCACTGCCCTCGGCGAGCCGATCGCGGAAGTGGCTGGGATGTGCGCAGTTGATCATGTAGTAGGCCGGCGCGCCGTCGGTGGCGGCATCGGTCTCGCGGATCGCCTCTGCCAGGCTCTGGCCGGACGGCAAGTGGCCGTCGGTCTCCAGCGTGAACGAGATCACCACCGGCATGCCGGCCGCCCGCGCCGCGCGCACGATGCCGATCGCCTCCTCGACGTAGTTCAGTGTGAACGCCGAGACCAGGTCGGCCTCGGTGTCGGCGAAGGTGGCGATCTGCTCGCCGTGATAGTCGGCAGCCTCGGCGGCGCTCATCCGCCTGTCGGCACGATAGCCGTCGCCGCGCGGGCCGAGGTTGCCACTGATCACCGCCGGTGGCGTGCCGCCGGACGCCTGGTCGCGCAGCTCGACCATCAGCGCCAGGGCCTCGCGATTGGCCTCGCGCAAGGTCTCGGCCGAGTGGCCCAGCAACGCGCCCCAGTCGCGGCTGGCGCGCCAGGTGGGCGCCTCGAGGACAATGCCGCGACCGGTGGCGGCGGCCAGTTCCATGTAGCCGCGATAGTAGCCGCGCAGCGTATCGCGCCCCTCGTCGTGGCCGGCCAGCGTGAAGGCGGCAAAATGCGGCAGATCGACGCCGTGGTGGAAGATCAGGTCGGTCTCGAGGCCGCCGTCGGTGAGGAAGGCGCGGCCGCTCAGTTGCGGCAGTTGTCGGCGATGGCGTGGCATGTCTCTCTCCATGGTGGTTGTCGGGACTTACTGGTCAGCGTAGCCGACCGGCACGAGCGCGCCGGCGGCTTCGCCGATCGGATCACGGGCGACGTCGCGCGCCCGCAGCATGTCGGCCAGCCGGGTCGAGGCGCCATGCCAGAAGCCGGTCGGCGCATCGAAATCGGCCGGATTGCGCCAGCTGCCGAAAAGCATGTCGATCAGTGGCAGGTCGCTGTAGTTGTAGGCATGGATGCCGCGGCCATGATGCAGCCGATGGGCCTCCGGACGCTGGACCACGAGCCCGAGCCAGCGCGGAGTGCGCACGTTGGCATGCTGCAGCACCGCCAGCAGGGTGATGCTCAGCAGCACGACGGTGGCCGCGGCCGGCGCGATGCCGACCACCAGCACCAGGCTCAGGCTGCCCAGCAGCGTCCACCCGACCATGTCCGCCGGGCTGAACCAGAACGCGCTCCAGGTGTCGAGCCGCTCGGCGCTGTGATGCATCTGGTGGAACACGCGCCACAGGGTGTCCGAGGCGTGCATCGCCCGGTGCCAGAGGTAGGCCGCCGCCTCGTAGATCAGCAGTCCTGCGACGGCGCCACCGGCGGTGCCGAGGCCGGTCAGATCGACGAACTGGTACTGCGCCAGGTGGGCATCCCAGATCAGGGGCAGATAGCTCGACAGCAGGAAGTAGGCGCCGAAGGCCAGCGCGGTGCGCAGTTTCCAGCCGCGCACCCGTGGCAGCCTGCGCGCCGGCCGCAGCGTCTCCCACAGCATCAGCGCGGCGATGGCCGCAAACAGGCCGAGGTTGATCGGGTCGACTAGTATTTCAATCGGATTCGGCATGACGGGTTCTCCTTTTCGGGTGGTGGTGTGGCGACTGCAACGGTAGGCCCGAGTGCCGCAAGCGACTAAAGCCATATCGGAAGCAAAGTGGACAATTCGGCCAGCACGCATACCGACGATCACAGGGCAGATCCGCCACCGGTGCCGGTCGCGATCGTCGCCATCCCCGAAACCACCGCGTCGGTGGTCTATGGCATGTTCGACATGTTCATGTGCGCCGGACGCGACTGGTCGCTGATCACCGGCGAAGGTGCGGCGCGCAGTCTGATGGCGCCGGTGGTGGTGTCCGACCGCGGCGAGCCGATGGTGGTCGGCAACGATGTGCGCATCGTGCCGGACCACGCCTTCGCCGACTGCCCACCGGTCGATCTGGTCTGCGTGCCGGAGCTGGCGGTACCGCCCGGCGAGCCGATCGAGGGGCGCTTCGACGCTGCCGTGCAATTCCTCTCGGAGCGCCACCGCCAGGGCGCGATCATCGCCACCGCCTGCTCCGGCGCCCTGCTGCTGGGCGAGGCCGGCCTGTTGGCCGGCCAGGATGCGACCACCCATTGGGCATACTGCGAGATCCTCGCCCGGCGCTACCCCGGTGTGCGCGTCCACCCGCAGCGGGCGCTGGTGGTCTCCGGCGAAGGCCAGCGACTGGTGATGGCCGGCGGCGGCACCACCTGGCTCGACCTCGCGCTGTACCTGATCGCGCGCACCGTCGGCATCGACGAAGCCATGCAGGTGGCGCGGATGAATCTGATCGACTGGCACGCGATCGGCCAGCAGCCCTTCGCCCGGCTGGCCCGCACGCGGCAGTGCGAGGATGCGCTGATCGCCGACTGCCAGGTGTGGATCGCCAGCCACTACGCCCGGCCATCGCCGGTGGCGGCAATGGCCGCGCGCTCGGGACTCACCGAGCGCTCGTTCAACCGCCGCTTTCAGGCGGCCACCGGCATGTCGCCGATGGAGTACGTGCTGACCTTGCGGCTGGAAGAAGCCAAGCAGATGCTGGAAGCCGGCGACGAAGCGATCGAGGGCATCGCGCTGGCCGTCGGCTACGAGGATGCCGGTTTCTTCGGGCGCCTGTTCCGGCGCAAGGTCGGCCTGACCCCGGCCCAGTATCGCAAGCGCTTCGGCGCGCTGCGCAAGGCCCTGGCTGCGGCCTGAGCGACGATCGACCGATGACCATGCCCTCGCCCCTCGGGCGACCCCAGGAGGCGACCATGTACGCTGCCCTGTTCCTGCTGTTGCCGCTGCTGGCCAGCGCGTCGGCGCTCGCCACGCCGGGGACGCCCTGCACTGCCGACTTGTTCCGCGCGGCCGAGTCCCGATGGCCGACCGACGACGGCCAGGGGCATGGACCGGACCCGGGCTCGATCGAGTGGCGCTCGGTGGTGGAATTCCGTCTCGGCGTACGTGGCGACCCCGCTGTCCCGGCGCGCGACAGCGAAGCCTGGTGCACATGGCTCGAACGGCGGCTCGAGACTGCGCACCAGCCGGCCACCGCCAGCGCGCCGGCCTTCGACTGCCGCCGCGCCGAAGGCCGCGTCGAGCAGAGAATCTGCGGCGATGCCGGACTTGCGGCCCTCGACCGCCGGCTCGACGCGACCTACCACGCCGCACGGGCCAAGGCCACCGACGAACGCCCGCCCGCGCTCATGGCAAGCCAGCGCGGCTGGATCAAGGGGCGCAACGATTGCTGGAAGGCCGACGATCTCGATCGCTGCATCGCCGACCACTACATCGAACGCATCGCCGAACTGCAGGCGCGCTACCGCCTGGTAGCGATGACCGGTCCGATCTTTTTCCACTGCGACGACGCGCCCCACAGCGAGATCGTGGTCACCTACTTCGACACCGATCCGCCGACACTGGTCGCCGAACGAGGCGATTCGGTATCGCTGATGCTTCGCCGGCCAACTGGCAGCGGCGCCCGCTACCAGGGCCGCAACGAATCGTTCTGGGCGCATCAGGGCGAGGCGACGATACAGTGGGGCCACGGTACGGAGGAGATGCACTGCGTGGCGTCGCCATGAGCCGCCCCATGTCGGCCAGCCGCGATGTCCCACCCGCGTGCATCGCGAAGTCCCCCACACTGCGGTGGTTTTACAGTACGGCAGCCGCAAGTGCCGACGGCACACCTGCACAACCGCCCTCACCGAGTTGCAGCGCACCACCACCAGCCGGGCGGGCGGGCCGACCGGCTGGCCAGCCCGGCGGCGGCTGACGCACGGCTCCACCGCCACACCGCATCCGACCGCACAACGGCAGCGCCGCCCATGCTGTTTGCGGTGCCCCTAAAAAAACTTCGAATCGCGTAAAAAAACACTTGCAATCTGATTTGCTGCAGTGCACAATTCAGCCATACCGAATCACTTCTGACCCACCACCGCTTTCGCCAGATCTCTACTCAAAGGAATCGATCATGTCCATGACCTCCGAAAAAGTCGTCGCCGCCGCCAAGTCCAACGTCGAAGCCGGCCTCAAGTCCTCCGTCGCCGCCGTGAATACCGTGTTCGCCGCCGTCGAGAGCCTGTCTGCCCTCAACCTCAACACCGCCCGCGCCTCCTTCGACGACGGCGTCGCCTACCTCAAGGCCGTCGCCGCCGCCAAGGACCCGAAGCAATTGCTCGCCCTGCAGGCTGGCCTGCTGATGCCCTCCGTCGAGAAGAGCATTGCCTACGGCCGTGCCATTGCCGAAATCGGTGAGAAGGCCAAGTCGGAACTGACGGCCCAGTACGAAGCCGAGGCCGCGAAGCTCGTCGGTCAGGCCAACAACGCCCTCGAAACCCTGTTCAAGAGCGCGCCGGCCGGTTCCGAAGCCGCCGTGTCCGCAGCCAAGGGCGCCATCGCCCAGGCCAGCGCCGCCTACGAAGACGCGACCCAGAAGCTGAAGGCTGCCGTCGCCCAGGCTCAGGCCCAGCTCGACAACGCGACCGACGTTGCCGTCGCGAACCTGACCAAGACCACGGCCGCCGCCGCTTCCGCGCTGAAAGCCGCTGCGTAAGCGTCGTTGCGAGGCGGCTGCCAGCCGCCGTGCCCATCGCGGCTGATCGAAAGAGGCTCTTCGGAGCCTCTTTTCTTTTTGGTGCGCCGGGATGGCAGCCGAGCGGAAACGCCGCGGCGCTAGCTGCGCGCCCGCGGCGGATGGAACGAGACGGCCACCGCCGGCACCGCGGACGGCGGCGGACTCGCCAGTACGTGCTTCTTGATTGGCCCCACCACGTGCATCTCGCAGGCCCTGCAGTCGAAGCGCAGGGTCAGGCGCTCGCTGCCACCGACCAGGGTCATCGGCTCGGCCCGCACCTGACCTTGCACGCCGGTGACTCCCTTCGCCTGCTTCGGGCACAAGCTGAACGAATAGCGCAGACAATGCTTGGTGATCATCAGCGAGACTTCGCCGGCTTCCTCATGGGCCTCGTAGGCAGCCTCGACCAGCCGCACCCCGTGCCGTGCGTAGAACGCGCGTGCCGCCTGGTTGTAGACATTGGCGAGATAGGAGAGGGTGTCGTCCGGGTAGACGGCCGGCGGCTCGACCGGCGGGCGGCGCTGCGCTCGCGCAAAGGCCGCCCGCCGGGCGTCGATCAGGGCCGTAGCGGTGTCGCGGCGAAGACGGTTGGCCACCGACGCCGGCACGAACCAGGCACGCAGGCAACTCAGCGCCAGATCCTGCAGTTCGAAATCCGTCGCACCGAAGCGGCTCAGGCAGTCGCGCAGCGCACCCCGGGCTGCGGCCTCGTCGCGCGGTAGCTGGTGGTCGAGCACCACGCGGGCGCTGGCGCGAACCCCGTCTTCGTCCTGCAGGCTCAGCGTCAGCCCGCCGGCGTCGTCGACGAGTTCGGCCCACACCCGGATTCGCCGCTCGGCCGAGCGGCCCGCCAGCGCCTGCTCCCAGGCGTGATCGCGGTTGCGCCGGATCTCCACGCCGGGCCGCAGGCCGGCCAAGCGGGCGATGCGCTCGTTGGGCCACACCCGCCAATGCGGCTGCTTTCGCTCACCGATCAGCTCGACCCGATCGGCCTGCAATCCGACCACCTCGCGCTTGTGCGCATAGTTGAGCCCGTCGCCATTGGCGAGCGGCTCGGTCGCCGACAGCTCGAACCAGTCCGCCCCGATCCGTGTCACCGTTCCGAGCGGCGTGCCGACGAAGGTCGGCGAATCGAAGGCACCGATGTCGGCACCGCGGCCGTGGGCGAAGTAGTCGGTCGCGCCGCGGTGGAAACTCTTGTCCGGGTCCGGGGTGAAGCCGAGCCGGGTGCGACCGCTGGCGGCGGCCGCCAATTCGGGGCGACGCTCGAGAATCTCGTCGAGAAGTTGCCGGTAATGGCCGGTGATGTTCTTGACGTAGCCCATCTCCTTGTAGCGACCCTCGATCTTGAAACTGCGCACACCGGCGTCGATCAAGGCCTCGAGGTTGGCGCTCTGGTTGTTGTCCTTCATCGACAGCAGGTGCTTGTCGAAGGCCACGACCCGCCCTTCGCCGTCCTGCAACGTGTAGGGCAGACGGCAGGCCTGCGAGCAGTCGCCACGGTTGGCGCTGCGCCCGGTATGGGCGTGGCTGATGTAGCACTGACCCGAATAGGCGACGCACAGCGCACCGTGGATGAAATGCTCGACGATCGTCTTCGGCCCGAGCGCGGCCCGCACTCCGGCGATCTGCGCGATCGTCAGTTCGCGGGCCAGCACGATCTGCGAGAAGCCCACGTCGGCCAGGAAGCGGGCCTTGGCCGGCGTGCGGATGTCGCACTGGGTCGAGGCGTGCAGCTCGATCGGCGGCAGGTCGAGTTCGAGCAGGCCGAGATCCTGCACGATCAAGGCATCGACGCCGGCATCCCAGCACTGCCGGATCAGCGCCCGGGCCGCGTCCAGCTCGGCGTCGTGCAGGATCGTGTTGAGGGTGACGAAGATGCGCGCGTGAAAGCGGTGTGCGAATTCGACCAGCGCCGCGATGTCGCCGATCGAATTGCCCGCGTTGTGTCGGGCGCCGAACGACGGGCCGCCGATATAGACCGCGTCGGCGCCATGAAGGATCGCCTCGCGGCCGATCTCGGCGGTCTTGGCGGGCGCGAGCAGTTCCAGGCGCTGGCTACGGTCAGGTGTGTTCATGCGCCGCCGACTATACGCCAGGCCACAGCGTCGACAGTAACCATCGCAACGCCCGAGGGACGTGCCGCGGCAACTCGGCCGACGGCCTGACCGCGGAACCTCGAAGATCGGCCACGTGTCAGTGCTGCCACTGACCTCACCCCCGCTCGCGAATCAAAGCCCACCGGTTCGGAGGCGCCTCGCGGACCGCCGGCACGGCGAGCCTGCCAGCATGAGGCTACTGCGCGTCCGCCAGCTTCCGGGCCTGCGCGACCCAACCGTCGCGCTCTATCCGACCGGGGAACTTGATCACCGTCTGCTCGAGGCGGGCGATGTCGCTGTCGGTGAATTCCGCGATCTGCCGGAACGTGACGATGCCTTCCGCGTTCAGCTTCTTCTCAAGCCCGGGCCCGATACCCGCGATCTGCTTGAGGTCGTCCTTGGCCGCGGGGCTGCGGGGAGCGACTGTGGCGACCGTCGCCGCCACCGCCGGAGCCGGCGCACTGCCGACCACTTCCAGTTTGATCTCTGCCGGATCCGCCTGCCTGGCGGTCCTGCGGGCGGCGGGCGACTCCATCCAGGCCGGCGCCTGTGCGAGGACATCAAGCGGAGTCCAGCCAGGGGTCAGCGAACGCCACCACCCGATCTGACTTTCGACGGCGGCGAGATAGAACTTGCTCGTGTTCTCCAGCATCGCGAGCGTCATCTGGCGCGACGCATCGTTGGTGCAAAACAGCCCGGTGAATTGCTCGGCCCACTGGCGCTGCAATGCCATCGACTGCTGCATCGCAGCGCCCAAGGCCTGCCAGGGGTTGCTCCACAGTCCCGTCTGCTGCGGGGCCTGCCACGTCTTCATGAGTTGTTCGTACATGGCCTACGTCGTCCTCGTTGACTCGGTGGTGGTCGAGGCATTGATCGTAGCAGAGATTATTGCTCTGACTTGCCGCACCACAACATGGCGGTAACCCGGAACCGGCAATGCCGACCGGCCGCCATCGGCACATCTGTCGGTCTGCCGCCACTGCGAATCACCCGGCCGTCCCGGAAACCACCATCCTTGAGGCACCTCTGCGAGTCGCGCCCGGCATCTCGGCGCACCACTCGCCGAAAGATGTCCGCGAACAATCGCTGTCCGCGGTACCGAACACGACTCGGGCAGCAAAAGGCACCCAGACGGCGAGCGCAAACACTGAGGTCAGCAGCGACCGGCCGCGCACGCCCCATACAAAGGCAATACTTCCCGCGGCCCCGGCCTCCCGCCATCCGGATGGCAATCTCTTGCGTTATTCACGGATCAGGAGGTGAGACGGATTCGCGCCTTTCCGCAACTGAACCACGCGTTGCACGAAGGCGGCCAAGGTTTACATCCCTGCAGGTACCATTCTGAGGCCTGCCGACGGTTAGGGTTCGCCTCCCAAGAGCAGCCATTTGCAAATGAGTCGTTTCGACCTTAAACCGGGCATATGGACTTCCCTGAAGGCGCCGCTTTGGCGCACTCGCCTTCGGCGAGTCTCTTTGCCACAAAGCTGCCGCTCGTGGCCTCATGCCTCCGGCCATAGCCCGCTTGTCAAGTCACATTGCGCATAGCGGTCGCTCCTGCAGCGATGCACGCAACCACAACCCCATTCGAGTAACCTAGCATCCGGACATCCTGCCGAATAACTGGTTTGGCTACAGGGGCCAGATCAACCCGACCGGGTATTCGCTGACATCGATATGTCCATGCAGACGGGACCCAATGGTTGGTGGCGATCTCCGTCGGCTGGCAGCGGTCGCTTTAGGCGAATTCGAAAGCCAAGCTACAGAGCGGTGGGAAACTGCACGCACAAGCTTGTCTGGACTCCGTCCACGCCTACCCCCAATAAGCCGGTTGCCTTCTTGCGCCGCGGAGTTCGGTAATCTGCAAGAGACCGGGCACTCCGAAGGGGTCTCTTGGATGGGCATTCAATCTCCCGCCCACTTCTGTCGAGATTCCTTACATTATTATTTGATTTGGATCAATTGCGACGCTTCTCGCGTCGGAATTCTTTACAAGCTCAATCTTTCTTGATGTAGGAATTAGTCCTGCATGCTTCCATTCGGTGGATTCACATAGATGGCATGCATTATGCTGATGCGGATGTGTAAATCCATTTGGACTAAACCGCTGGCGCGGTAG
>JAGRFY010000133.1 GCA_020445765.1 Rhodocyclaceae bacterium
CCGCCAGGCAAAAGACTCTCTCCATCATGCGTGCCGCCTGGGACTGGAAATCGCAAGATCTTCCCACTACGGCGAACGAACCGAAGGCGGCCAAAGAGGGTCAGCTCGAATTTCAGGAGATACTGGAAATGCACAGCATTAACTTCTTGGCACGCACTCCGGCTTCCCGTGGCCTGGGTTTTCTTTCGCCGTGCCCAGGTGGGGAGCTGCCTCTTGCCTATTGCCTACTTGCCGTTGTCGCGATGACTCTGACGTCATCGGTAAATGCCGCGCTTATTAGCACGAGCAGCTCGTCGCTAACGTTCAATTCCGGGGTGCAGTCTCTTTTCGGCATTGGAGGTTCAGCTGGATTCCACGACTCGGGATTTCTGATCGGAGATTCTGATACAGGGATCGAGTATCACGCGCGCCTGGATACTGGCACTGCGCGGTCTAGCGTGACTGGCTCCGTCCGCTCAACATACGACAATAAGGTCAATTTGGCCACGGCGGCTTCGTACGGTTTTTCGCTATCCTGGCAAGGCGCATCGTCGAGTTTCCGATCTGACGTTGGCGCGGGCATCCGGTTTAGTGGCGAACTGCTCGGCGTGATCAACGACTTCACGATCTTCGATGGGGGCTACTCGCTCAACATCGGCAGGAGCTTTAGCGGCTCCGTGCCGCAAACCGTGATCGGCTCCGATTCCTTCGCGCCCGCAAGCGTCAGCATCAGCCTTCCGACAGGAGGAATTGGCGTCGCTGGAACCGCCGGCGTTGATTTCAGTATCATTCAAAATGCCACCTTCCGCCTCACCTCCGTCGGCGGTACGGTACAGGCTATTCATAAGGACTCGGGGACAAGGCGGGTGGCCCCGTTTTCGTTCGCGATTGGCGGACCTTACGGCATCACGGACTTAGATCTATCCCTTGCAGGGATTTGGGATTTCAATTTCCTCGATCTCACGCTAGCGGCCGAGTTCTCGAGCCTCTTCAGGATGGCCGTTAACCCCTTTATCGGAGGTGGTATTGGCGTCTTCTGCGGCGACCCCTTCAATCCGGACGACAACTTCTTATGCATTGAGGAGGGCGGCGTGACCACAAACAATGCAATTGGAGTGAATCTTTTCAGCACTCCGACCCTCAATATGGGCGGCAGTCGGATTAACAGTCTGGCGGGCTTTAGCGTCGAAGTTGTCGATCCATTCGTCAGCACACCACCCGCGACAGTGCCTGAACCGGGCACTATCGTGCTTACCATCAGCGGTTTCGCGGCCCTCTGCACGATGCTTTCGCGTCGGAATTCTCGGCGGGCCAATGGATGACGCACACCGACCGGGACAGCCTCATCGGAATTCCGATAGTAAGGTCACTTCCTGGACTGGCAGACACAAATGTCGATCTAAAGTGAATAGTCTCAACAATTGGAAGCGGGCCGCTTGCCACTCGAGCCCGAAAGATTCGAGCGGCTCGAGCGGCTTGTTCGGGTCTGGTTGTACCAACGCAGGGCTCAAGTTGTCCGCCGACAACTGGCCCCTCAGGCGGATTGAGGCCTGTCCCATCTCGTGAAATCGAGATGTAACCACGACCGCCGGCTGATGGCCGGACTGAGACAGTGGGCTGATCAAGTTGGCTGCCGCAATACGGTCGTCCGGCACGATCCCGCGAATCGAAATTCGACCGGATGGCCAGTTGATTGCTCAGGGTCACCGCGAACGCCGCGCAACCCGCCACGATCGTCTGCCGGTCCGCCCACCCCGAGCCTACCCAGCCGCGCCGTCGGCGACATTGACCATCCAGCCGACGCCGAAGCGATCGGTCAGCATGCCGAAGGCCGGCGACCAGAAGGTCGGCCCCAGCGGCATCTGGATGTCGCCGCCGTCGGACAGCGCCGCGAACAGGCGTGCCGCCTCGGCGGCGTCGGCAGCCGCGACGGAAAGCGAGAAGCCGCCGAAACGGGCTTGACCGGTGCAGTCGTCGGACAGCATCACGACCGATTCGCCGATGCGGATCGCGGCGTGCATCACCTTGTCGTCGAAGCCGGGCGGCACCATGCCGGGCGGCGGCGGTTCCGGCGAATCCTTGTAGCGCATCAGCATGTCCATGCGGGCACCCAGTGCCTCGCCGTAGAAGCGGATGGCTTCCTCGCAGTTGCCGGAAAAGAACAAATAGGCCTGAACCTGCATCGCTTCTCTCCTTCGGGGTCGGCGCCGCCGCAAGCCCGCGTCGGCTGTCTCGAGCATAGCTTGGATCGCAGCGGCTGGCGCTGGTTCGACGCGCCGCGTGACGGCCACCGAGGGCTCTACGGCCTGCCCCCTGCCGTCTGCGCGCGGAGTCGGCCGGCTGGAGTTTGCCGCGGCGGGTTCCTACACTGGGGTTGTTGCCCCAGCCAGGAAGGCGCCGATGTCCGCCGAGTTGACCATCCGCGCAATGCGCCGTCCCGAAGTCGACACGCTGGTCGAATGGGCGGCCGGCGAGGGCTGGAACCCCGGGCTGCACGATGCGGAGATCTTCTGGGCGTGCGATCCGGCGGGTTTCATCGCGGCCGAGCTCGACGGCGAACTGATCGGCGGCGGATCGATCGTGGCCTATCCGGGCCGCTTCGGCTTCATGGGCTTCTTCATCGTCCAGCCCGAGCATCGCAGCCAGGGCCTCGGTCGGCGACTGTGGTTCCATCGCCGCGACCGGCTGCTCGCACGCCTCGGCGAAGGGGCGACGATCGGCATGGACGGCGTGTTTACGATGCAGCCCTTCTACGCCGACGGCGGCTTCGTCTTCAGCCACCGCGATCTGCGCTTCGAAGGGGTCGGCTCGCGCGGCACGCCGGCCGGCGCCGTGGTCGACGCGCGCTCGGTGCCGTTCGAAAAGCTGCTGGCCTGTGATTCGGCACACTTTCCGGCGCCACGGGCGGATTTCCTGCGTGCCTGGATCGCGCAGGCAGGCAGTCGGGCGCTGGCGGTGCCGGGCCCGACCGGCCTGCGCGGCTTCGGCGTGATCCGGCCGTGCCGGCAGGGCTACAAGATCGGCCCCTTGTTCGCGGCCGGCGCCGAGGTGGCGGAAATCCTGTTCACCGGCCTCGCCGACCACGCCGCGGGCGAGCCGATCTATCTCGACGTGCCGGAACCCAATGCCGACGCGATGGCGCTTGCGGCACGCCACGGCATGCGCGAGGTGTTCGGCTGCGCGCGGATGTATCTCGGCCCGCCGCCAGCGCTGCCGCAGGACCAGATCTTCGGCGTCACGACCTTCGAGTTGGGATGACCGAAGACCCCTGGCATCCGCGTCGGCTGGCTGGCTACGGCCGCCGCCCGCCGCAGCCGGCGTGGCCGGGCGGGGCGCGGGTGGCGCTGCAGTTCGTGCTCAACGTGGAGGAAGGCGGCGAACGCTCGATTGCCAACGGCGACGCCGAGTCCGAGTCCTATCTGCCCGAACTGGCCGGCGCCCGGTCCATTGCCGGCGGTCGCGGCTACAGCATGGAGAGCCTGTTCGACTACGGCGCCGCGGTCGGCTTCTGGCGCATCCTGCGCCTGTTCGAGGCACGCACGCTGCCGCTCACCGCCTTCGTCGTCGGCCGGGCGCTGGAGCTCAATCCGGAAGCCGGTGCGGCGCTGGCCGAATCCGGCCATGAGCTGGCCGGCCACGGCTATCGTTGGATCGACTATCGCACCGTGGACGAAGCCGTCGAGCGCGAGCACATCGCGCGCACCTGTCGGGTCATCGAAGACTGCACGGGCCGACCGCCGGCGGGCTGGTACACCGGTCGCGTCAGTCCCGTCACCCGGCGCCTGCTGGTCGAGCGCGGCGGTCTGCTATACGACTCGGACGCCTACGACGACGAACTGCCGTACTGGCTCTCCGACGGCCATCGCAGCCATCTGGTGATCCCCTACACGCTGATCCACAATGACATCCGCTACGTGCTGGGCCCCGGCTGCGGCAACGCCGATGCCTTCTTTGCATTGCTGCGCGATGCCTTCGATCTGCTATGGCTGGAAGGCGAAGCCGCGCCGCGGATGATGAGCGTCGGCCTGCACCCGCGCTTCAGCGGCCACCCGGCGCGGGCGACGGCGCTCGCACGCTTTCTCGATCACGTGCTCGACAAGGACGGCGTCTGGATCTGCCGACGGCAGGAGATCGCCGAACACTGGCGCCGGCACCACCCGCCTCCACCGCCGACCACCTGAACCGCGTCGGCGCGCCCGCACGTGCCGCCTTCAAGCCGTCCGCTCGGCAGGCACGATCTGCAGCACACCGCGCAGTCGGGGGCGCTGCACCACCAGATCGGCCAGCGTGACGCCATCGAGCGAGGCCAGGAATGCGTCGAGGGCATGCTTGAACGCCCCCTTCAGGCGACAGCCCGACGCCAGCAGGCAGCCCGAGTCGGCCCGGAAACACTCGACCAGATCGAAGCCCGGCTCCATCCGGCGCACCACGTCACCGACGACGATCTCCTCGGGCGGGCGCTTCAGGCGCAGGCCGCCCCCCTTGCCGCGCGTGCCTTCGACGAAGCCGTCGCCGACGAGCTGATTGACGATCTTCATCAGGTGACTGCGCGAAATCTCGAAGCGCTCGGACACCTCACGCACCGTCACGCGGCGTTCGGGACAGGCGCCGAGGTAGATCAGCACGCGCAGCGCGAAATCGGTGTGCTGGGTGATGTGCATGCGCTTCTCCGGCATCGGCGGGTTCTACGCCGCGCCTACCCTAGCACCAAAAGATGCATTTCTGTTGACTATTTTAAATGTGCACATAGAATGCATCTTAAAGATCGCCACCCCAGCCCAGGAGCGCACGATGCGCCGCCACCCAGATCTCGTTCCGCTGTCACGCGAACATCATGCCCCGCTGCGCCTGGGCCGGCATCTGCTCGCCGGCCAAGGCCGGGACGACCTGGCGCAGATGCTGCCATCGCTGTCGGCCCACTTCCGGCACGAGGAGCGCACCTTGCTGCCGGTGCTCGAGGCGCACGCCGAACACGCGCTGGCCAGCCGCCTGCGCGGCGAGCACGAAACGCTGGCCTCGCTGCTCGCGGCGGCCTCGCGCGGCGAGTGCATGGCGCAGGCCGGCCGCGCCCTGATCGACCACGTCCGCTTCGAGGAACGGGTACTGTTCCCGTGCCTCGAGGCCTTGTTCGAGGAGACCGTCCCATGACCCATGTCGTGACCGAAGCCTGCATCCGCTGCAAGCACACCGACTGCGTCGACGCCTGCCCGGTCGACGCCTTCCGCGAGGGCCCCAATTTCCTTGTGATCGACCCTGAAGAGTGCATCGACTGCACCTTGTGCATTCCCGAATGCCCGGTCGACGCGATCGTGCCGGAAGACGATCTGACGCCGCAACAACAGGCGTACCTGGTCCTCAATGCCCGCCTCGCGGCAGCGTGGCCGCGAATCATCAAGAGCAAGCCAAGCGCGCCGGATGCGGATGCCTGGGCCGGCGTGAGGCACAAGCGGCACCTGCTGGACCAAGACCTCGCCACCGAAACCGAGGAGTAGACGATAAACCCCCGACCCCGCCTCGCCCGCCGCACCCTGCGCATCGGCCGCTCGACGATGACGCTGGCGCTGTCCGCGCTGTCCGCGCCGACTGCGGCCGGCCTGGTCGCCTACGGCTTCAGTGATCATTTCAGCCTGCCGGCGCAGATCGCCGCCCATCTGCTGGTCCTGGTGGCAGCAGGCCTGCTCGAGCTCGGCCATGTGGTCCGCCTCGCCGCCCATCACACGCCCGGTAATTTCGCCGCCGGCTGAGCCCAACAACGGAGACCCGCCATGGCCACCCTCGCACTCGCGGAACCCCGCCTTCGCCTGCCCGCCGACCAGCCCGGCTGGCGCGCCTTCATGGCCATGGCGTTCCGTCCGTTCTATCTCGGCGCCGCGCTGTTCGGCGCCCTCGCGGTCCTTGCCTGGGTCGCCGGCTTCGGCGGCAGTGGCGCGCTGCCGGGCCTGCTGTGGCACGGCCATGAAATGATCTGGGGTTACGCCGGTGCCGTGATCGTCGGTTTCCTGCTCACCGCGGTCGCCAGCTGGACCGGCCAGGCGCCGTGCTCCGGCTGGCCACTGGCGGCCCTTTTCGCGCTGTGGCTGGGGGCCCGCGCCGCGGCCGCGCTCGAAACCGGCATGCCGCTGGTCACCGGCCTCTTCTCCGTCGGCTTCCTGCTCTCCGCGGCGGTCGCACTGGCCCTGCCGATCGGGCGCGCGCGCAACCGGCGCAATGCATTGATCCCGCTGCTGCTGATGGCTTTCGCCGTCGCCGACGCCGCCTTTCTGCTCGCGGCAAGCGGCACGCTGGCGATCGCGCCGCAGCGCCCGCTGATGGCCGGCCTGCTGGTGGTGGCCGGCTTCATCAGCGTGATCGGCCTGCGGGTCATTCCCTTCTTCACGCACCGGGCGCTGCAGCGACCGCAGCGTGCCGATCCTCGCTGGGCCGAGCGACTGGCGATGCTCGCACCACTGGTACTGGCGGCCCAGGTGGCCGCTGGCTCGGGTTCGCCGGCCGCGCTCGGTGTGGGTGTCGCCGGACTGCTGTTCAACCTGGCCCTGCTCGCGCGCCATCTGCATCGCGGAATCCTGCACCACCCGCTGCTGTGGATCCTCTTCGGCGGCTACGCCATGACCGCACTCGGCCTCGGGCTCACCGGCGTGGCGGTGTCGCTGGCACCGAGCCTGTTGTCCGCAGCGACGCATCTGATCGCGGTGGGCGGCATCGGCGTGCTGACGCTCGGCATGATGACCCGCACCGCGCTGGGCCACACCGGCCGGCCCCTGCGCCTGCCCCGGTCGATGCTGCCGGCCTACGCCGCAATGCTGCTGGCCGCCGTGCTGCGCGTCGCCGCAGCCTGGCCCGGCGAGGCGCCTTCGGCGCCCCTGCTGCACGCCGCCGCTACCGCCTTCGCGCTGTCCCTGCTGCTGTTCGTCGCACGCTACGGGCGCTGGTTGGTGAGCAGCCGGGCGGACGGGCTGCCCGGATAGTGCAGGCTGCGGACGATCATTCTGCGCTGCGGCGGTCGAAGCGTCGCCGGCCCACACTGCCCGCGATACCCTGCCTGCGCGGCGGCCGGCACCGCCATGCAGGGTCGATGGATCGGACCGGCCGCTAACCAAACCCACGACCACGAAGGAGTCGAGACATGAGCATCGTCGTCAAGCGCGATCCGACCGGCAAGATGCGTCACCAGGTGATCATCGGCAAGCACACGCTGGTGGCGGACGAAGGGCCGCAAGTCGGTGGCGAGGACAGTGGACCGACACCGCACGACCTCTACGACGCCGCGCTCGGTGCCTGCAAGGCACTGACGATGGTGTGGTACGCCGAACGCGAAGGCATTCCGCTGCAGGACGTCGAAGTGCGCATGACGCGCGATGCGTCGCAGGAACGACAAGGCAGCTATCGCCTGCGGGCCGCAGTCGCGGTCAGCGGCGACCTCACCGGGGCGCAGCGCGAGCAGTTGCTGGCCGTCGCCTCGCGCAGCCCGGTGCACAAGCTCATGACCCGCGTGACCACCGAGATCGAGACGGTCTGGCTGTAGCCGAACGCCGATCGCCGCGTCGCGCCCCGATCGCCGCCGGCGTGGCCGCGCATCGACCATCGCGGCCTGCTTGCCGATGGAGCCGACCGGTCTATGATCACCGGGTGATCAAGCCCAGTTCAGACGCTCCGCTCCGGCGCCACCCGGCTCGCGCGGCCACCCCGGTCGCGTTCATACGGGCCATGGTGGCGGCCCACCGGCGCTACGGTTCCGACCCGTCGGAGGCCCTGGCGCGGGCCGGGATCGATCCTGCGATGCTCGACAACCCGGCCAATCGGGTCACCGCCGAGCAGATGGAAGTGATGTCCGAAGTCAGCATGCGCACGCTCGACGACGAGGCGCTGGGCTGGTTTTCGCAACCGCTGCCGTGGGGCAGCTACGGCATGCTGTGCCGTGCCTCGCTGAGCTCGCCGAACCTGGAAGTGGCCTTGAAGCGCTGGTGTCGTCACCATCGCCTGCTGACCCGCGACATCCTGCTGTCGCTGACGCAGCGCGACGGTGTCGCCTGCCTGTCGATCGATGTCCGACGGCCCCTGGGCGAACTGAAGGAGTTCTGCCTGGTGACCATCCTGCGGATGAGCCTCGGCTATGCCTGCTGGCTGATCGATTCGCGCCTGCCGCTGCTGCAGGCACGGTTTCCGTTTCCGGCGCCGGCACACGTCGAGGTCTATCCCCTGCTGTTCTGCGACTCGCTGCGCTTCGATGCCGACCGGGCCGGCATCGCCTTCGACGCGCAATATCTGTCGCTGAGCTTGCGCCGCGACGAGAACGCCCTGCGCACGATGCTCAGGCGCGCGCTGCCGCTGACCGTGCTGCAGTATCGCCGCGACCGGCTGCTGGTGCAGCGCATCCGGCAGATCCTGCGCGCCGAACTGCTGGCGGCGACCACCGCCGACCGGGTCGCCGAACGCCTCAACGTCTCGGTGCGGACGCTGCACCGGCAGTTGCAGGACGAGGGCGCGTCGCTGCAGCAATTGAAGGACGAGGCGCGGCGCGAGCGTGCCATCGAACTGCTCGACCGCAGCACCGCGTCGATCAAGCAGGTCGCCCACGCCGTGGGCTTTCGCAACGAGAAGAGTTTTGCGCGGGCGTTTCGCGACTGGACCGGGGCTTCGCCAAGCGAGTATCGGGGACGCGACGCGCACTGAGCATCGCGCCGGCGCGCCGGCAGACCTGCGCGGCGACTGACGCGATATGAGATGCATTCATCGCTGCCCCGGCACCATCCCAGCACCCGTTGTGGGCGCCATCTTCCAGTAAAACCCAGGCCCGAACCCGATTGAAGGGCGATCGGGTGGACGCATCGATGACCACTCGGGGCCATCCGTCTGTCGCGACAACTTTGGCAGCATTTGCAACCTTGTCGGCAAGTATTGCTGCACCACCGCCCGTAGGATGCAGGCCAACCGGAAAGCACGGCCCAGGCCGATTTCCACCGCATTCACAATACCGGAGACACCATCCATGAACCTGCCC
>JAGRFY010000134.1 GCA_020445765.1 Rhodocyclaceae bacterium
CGGCGGCGTCGGCATCGCTGGACGGAACGCGGAGCACGCAACGCACGGTGGTGTCGTTGTTGTACCAGCACAGCCAGCGGGTCTGCCCTGGCGCCTCGGCGAACGCGGGCGAACAGGCGATCACCGCGGCGATGAAGATAATGACCAGAGAGAGTTCGCGCGCTAGGTTCTGCATGGATTCCGTCCTCGACGAGGCGGGACGGGATCCGGACTGCAAGATGCGGAGGCGAACGCGGACGCGTTCGTGTGCTGACCCCGGCAATCCCGCTGTCGTAGAACCGAAGTCCCTTAGACCGGTGACTTTGCGCCCCCGCCTTTCGGTCGGGTTTGCCCTTTTCGGGTGACCGCCCATCGCCCTTGCCGAGTTCGGCGGCGGGCGGGAGCAGGCTTCCCTGCCAACTTTCGACAGCCGCCGGGTCCTGCCCGTGCAACTGCCTTGGAGCAGCTTTCGGCCTGGCGCAGATCCTCTTTAGGCGGGACTGCGGGCGGTCGTGAAGTCGATCACGACGACATATCGTCGAGCACGATGGTGACGCGCTTGTTGCGCCGTCCTTCGCTGCGGATGCGACTGACGCGCGGCGTTCCGATCTCGCCGGTGCGCCGCAGGTGGGTGCCACCACA
The DNA here is from genome assembly GCA_020445765.1 of Rhodocyclaceae bacterium. Lineage (GTDB taxonomy): Bacteria > Pseudomonadota > Gammaproteobacteria > Burkholderiales > Rhodocyclaceae > Cognatazoarcus. The sequence goes on from JAGRFY010000134.1 coordinate 622, forward strand.
AGGCTGGTAGTCGACGTCGGCGATGCGGATCGTCCTGACGTCTCCCTGGCCGCGCGGCGGCTGCACAGACATCGTACGGACCAGTTCCGGCCGCGCGTCGAGTTCGGCCTCGGCGATGGCGCCGACCTCGACCGGCAGATCGGCCGCGGCAAGGTCGGCGAGCCGACGCTCGATCGTCGCCGCGTCCAGTTCCGACATGTCGACGTCGAAGTCGAGATGGGCCTTGTCCTCGGCCATGCGGCCACCGGTCACCGGCGCCGGAACCACCGCGCACAGCAGGTGCAGCGCCGTGTGGTAGCGCATCAGGCGATACCGTCGCGGCCAGTCGATCCGCGCCTCGACGGCGGAGCCGGGTGCCGGAAGGGTGGCCCCCGCGTCCACCCGATGCAGGATCTCGCCGGCCTCGCCCCAGGCCGTATCGACGATCGCGACGGCGCTGCCGTCGTCGAGGATCAGCTGCCCGATGTCGCCGGGTTGGCCGCCACCGGTCGGATAGAAGACGGTACGGTCGAGCACGACCCGGTCGCCGTCCACCCGCAAGACGGTCGCTTCGCAGCGGGCAGCATAGGCATCGTTGCGGAACATCGCTTGCGTCATCAGGGACCTCCCATGATCTGCGGGCTCTCCGCCAGCGCAATGGCCAGCGCGATCGGCAGGAACAGCAGCGATGCGAGATTGCCGATCAGCACCATCGACGCAACCTTCTCGGGCTCCTGGCCGTAGCGCTCGGCGAAGATGTAGTTGAGTACCGCCGGCGGCAGTGCGCCGTACACCAGCAGCAGCGCCTGCTGGCGCGCCGGCAGTTCGATCAGCAGCAGCAGCAGTGCCGCCAGCGCCATGCCCATCAGCGGCCGCATCACCGCGCCGATGATGCCGAGCCGGATCTCGCCGATCCTGGATTCGGTCAGCCGCACACCGAGCGCGAACAGCATCAGCGGCACCGCGATGTCTCCGAGCATGCGGATCGCGAACAGCAGGGGCGGCCACAGCTCGATGCCCGACAGTGCGATGGCCAGTCCGAGGAAGGTGGCCCACACCGACGGGATGCGCCAGATCGTCCGCAGGCGGACCGAATGATCGAGCAGCCAGGCACCGAACGAGAAGTGCAACAGGTTGGTGACCATGAAGATCACCACCGCCGCTGCCAGCGCGTCATCGCCGAAGGCCAGCACCGCCAGGGGCAGGCCCAGATTGCCGCTGTTGCCGAACATCATCGGCGGCACCAGGGTACGCGGATCGAGGTGCAGCAGGCGGGCGGCGAGCCAGGCGCCGAGGCCGCAGCCGACCACCACCAGGGTGGTGGCCAGCGCGAGCGGCAGAAAGGCGGCCACATCGACCGAGCGTCCCGCCAGCGCCGCGATCACCAGGGCCGGCACGAACACGTCCATGTTGAGCCGGTTGGCGTGGCCGAGGTCGGGCTTCATGTGCCGCCCGACCAGGTAGCCGAGCGCGGCAATCGCGAACAACGGGAACAGGATCGAGACGATGCGGATCAGCATGAGGACATTGGTCCGGCAATCGAGGTCAAGCGGCGTGCCTCGGCCCGCCGCCGGCGCGAACCGGACTCAGAGCACGTAGCGGGCGAGATCCTCGCGCTGGGCCAGCGTCTGGAGCCTCGCATCGACGTAGGCCGCATCGACCGACACCCGCTCGACGCCCGCCTTGCCGGCCTCGAACGAGAGCTCTTCGAGCAGGCGCTCCATCACCGTGTACAGCCGGCGGGCACCGATGTTTTCGGTCTTTTCATTGACCTGGAAGGCAATCTCGGCAAGTCGGCGAATGCCCTCGTCGGTGAATGCGAGCTCGACGCCGTCGGTTGCCAGCAGCGCCTGATACTGCCGGGTCAGGCACGCATCGGTTGCGGTCAGGATGCGCTCGAAGTCGTGGACCGACAGGGAGTCGAGCTCGACGCGGATCGGAAAACGCCCCTGCAGCTCAGGAATCAGGTCGCTGGGCTTGGACAGGTGGAAGGCGCCACTGGCGATGAACAGGATGTGGTCGGTGCGCACCATGCCGTACTTGGTCGACACTGTCGTGCCCTCGACCAGCGGCAGCAGGTCGCGCTGCACGCCCTGGCGGGAGACGTCGGCGCCGTGGCTGTCGCTGCGGGCGGCCACCTTGTCGAGCTCGTCGAGGAACACGATGCCGTTCTGCTCGACCGCGCGCACGGCCTCGCCCTTGATCTCCTCGTCATTGACCAGCCGCGCGGCCTCCTCGTCGGCGAGTACCTTGAGGGCGTCGGCGATCTTCATCTTGCGCATCTTCTTGCGCCCGCCGCCCATGTTCTGGAACATCCCCTGGATCTGCTGCGTGAGCTCTTCCATGCCCGGCGGCGCGAAGATCTCCGCCGCCATCGCCGGACTGGCCAGTTCGAGTTCGATCTCCTTTTCGTCGAGTTCGCCTTCGCGCAGCTTCTTGCGGAATTTCTGCCTCGTCGCGGAGTCCGCCGACGTCGCCGGTTCCTCGCCAAAGCCCACCGGCCGCGCCGGCGGCAGCAGGACGTCGAGCACCCGATCCTCGGCAGCGTCCATCGCGCGGTCACGCACCTGCTGCATCGCCCGCTCGCGGTGCTCCTTGATCGCGATCTCGGCAAGATCCCGGACGATCGTATCCACATCGCGGCCGACATAGCCGACCTCGGNNACTTGGTCGCCTCGATCTTGATGAACGGGGCCTGTGCCAGGCGCGCCAGGCGGCGCGCGATCTCGGTCTTGCCGACGCCGGTGGGTCCGATCATCAGGATGTTCTTCGGCGTGATCTCGGAGCGCAGCGGCTCGTCGACCTGGGCACGCCGCCAGCGATTGCGCAAGGCAATGGCGACGGCCTTCTTGGCACGATCCTGGCCGACGATGTGCTTGTCGAGTTCGGAGACGATCTCCGGAGGGGTCATCTGGGTCATGGTCTTGCTCGGATGCTTGGCAGCCTGGCCGGGGATCGCCTGCTGCCGAATCGGGATACCGGACGTTTGCCGGCGCTCTAGTCCTCGATCAGCTCGATGACGTGGCTCTGATTGGTATAGATGCAAAGGTCGCCGGCAATGCCGAGCGCCTTGGCGACGATCTCCTCGGGCGGCAGATCGGTGTTCTCCAGCAAGGCCCGGGCCGCCGACTGCGCATAGGCGCCGCCGCTGCCGATCGCAACGATGCCCTGCTCAGGCTCCAGCACGTCGCCGTTGCCGGTGATGATCAGCGAGTTGTCGCGATCGGCCACCGCCAGCATGGCCTCGAGGCGCCGCAGCATGCGATCGGTGCGCCAATCCTTGGCGAGTTCGACCGAGGCGCGCAGCAGATTGCCCTGGTGCTTGTCGAGCTTGGCCTCGAAGCGTTCGATCAGCGTGAAGGCATCGGCCGTGCCGCCCGCGAAGCCTGCCAGGATGCGATCCTGGTAGATGCGCCGAACCTTGCGCGCGGTACCCTTGACGACGATGTTGCCGAGCGTGACCTGGCCATCGCCACCGAGGGCGACGCGCCGGCCACGGCGCACCGAGAGAATGGTCGTGCCGTGATACTGTTCCATGAAACCGTCCGCATGACGGCCGGGCCTGGCTAGCGACGGGGAACCAGCTCCGACACCTGGTGCACCCCCATGA
>JAGRFY010000135.1:0-3076 GCA_020445765.1 Rhodocyclaceae bacterium
CACGGCGCTCGACAAGCTCGCCGGCGCGATGTTCGCCGATGGTCGGCAGCAGACCTTGCTGACCGGCGTGCCGCAGGGCCTGGGCAAGCCGGTGCTGGTGATCTGGGGTGAGCAGGACCGCATCATTCCTGCATCGCATGCGCCCGAGGCCGCCGGCCTGGTGCGCGTCGAAGTGCTGGCCGGCCAGGGACACATGGCCCAGATGGAGGCCGCCGGCGACATCAACCGACTGATCGAGGGCTTCCTCGAATAAGACCGGGGTGCCCGGCTGGCGGCGTGCGCCGGCCGGGCTCTCCGGGAGGAGTCGAATCATGCATCCGCAAGCCCTGGCGAGTCCGCAGCGGGGTGCCGGCAAGCTGGCCCGCATTCCGGTCAAGGTGGATCGCACTGCGGCGACGCTGGCCAAGCCGTCCTGGCTGCGCGCGCGGGATCCCGGCACGCCCGCCGTGAAGGCATTGCAGTCGGTGCTGCGGGCCCACGCGCTCAACACCGTGTGCGAGGAAGCCGCCTGTCCGAACATCGGCGAATGCTTTGCCGCCGGTACCGCGACCTTCATGATCCTCGGCGCGATCTGCACCCGCCGCTGCCCCTTCTGCGACGTCGCCCACGGCAGGCCGCTGCCGCCGGACACCGAAGAGCCGGCCCGGCTCGCGACCACGGTCGCCGCGATGGGACTGCGCCACGTGGTGCTGACCTCGGTCGACCGGGACGACCTGCGCGACGGCGGCGCCGCTCATTTCGCCGCCTGCATCGCCGCCCTGCGGAAGGCGGAGCCGTCACTGGCGATCGAGGTACTGACGCCGGATTTCCGCGGCCGCGTCGGGCCGGCGCTCGACATTCTGTCCGGCATGCCGCCAGACATCTTCAATCACAACATGGAGACTGTGCCGCGGCTCTATCGCGAGGCACGGCCGGGGGCCGACTATGCCGGCTCGCTGCAATTGCTGGCCGAGGCGGCGCGCCGCATGCCGGGGGTGCCGACCAAGTCCGGCGTGATGCTCGGCCTCGGCGAGCGCGACGATGAAGTGGTGGCGCTGATGCGGGATCTGCGCGCGCACGGATGCCGCATCCTGACCCTCGGCCAGTATCTTCAGCCCTCCGCCGAGCACCTGCCGGTACGGCGCTACGTTACACCGCAGGCCTTCGAAACCTTGCGCCTGACCGGACTCGCGCTCGGTTTCGACGAGGTTGCCGCCGGGCCGCTGGTGCGGTCGTCGTATCAGGCCGAGCGGGTGGCCGCGGCTGCCAGGTCCGGGCGGCCGGGATGAACCGCATCCAGGTCAATGGCCAGCGTATCGAGGTGCCGGCGGGCTGGCGCATCGCCGACCTGCTGCTCGATCTCGGCTACCAGGACCGACGGGTGGCGGTCGAGAAGAACGGTGCGATCGTGCCGCGCAGCCTGCACGAATCGAGTCCGATCAAGGCGGACGACCGCATCGAGATCGTAGTCGCGGTCGGCGGCGGCTGAGCCCGCCGCGCCCGACATGCCTTCAGCAACGACCACGTCGCCGGCCGTCTCGCAGGCGGCGTCGCACGAGGACACGCCATGAATGCACTGCACGAGATGCCCTCCGATACCCTGCGGCTCGGCGAGCGGGTGTTCCGCTCGCGGCTGCTGGTCGGTTCCGGCAAGTACCGCGATTTCGACGAGACTCGCGCGGCCACCGAAGCGAGCGGCGCCGAGATCGTCACCGTCGCGATCCGGCGCAGCAACATCGGGCAGGATCCCGACCAGCCCAACCTGCTCGACGTGCTGCCACCCGAGCGCTACACGATCCTGCCGAACACAGCGGGCTGCTACAGCGCGGTCGATGCCGTGCGGACCCTGCAACTCGCCCGCGAACTGCTGGACGGACATACCCTGGTCAAGCTGGAGGTGCTCGGCGATCCGCGCACCCTGTTCCCCAACATGCCGGAGACGCTGAAGGCCGCCGAAGCGCTGGTGAAGGACGGCTTCGAGGTCATGGTGTATTGCGCCGACGACCCGGTGCAGGCGCGCATGCTGGAGGAAATCGGCTGCGTCGCGGTGATGCCGCTGGCGAGCCTGATCGGTTCGGGCATGGGCATTCTGAACCCTTGGAACCTGGCGATCATCATCGAGCAGGCGCGGGTGCCGGTGATCGTCGATGCCGGTGTCGGCACCGCCTCGGATGCGGCGGTGGCGATGGAACTCGGCTGCGACGGCGTGCTGATGAACAGCGCCATCGCCCACGCCAGTGACCCGGTGCGCATGGCCGGCGCGATGGCGCTGGCGGTCGAGGCGGGCCGGCGCGCGTTTCTCGCCGGTCGCATGCCGAAGCGTCCGTACCGGGGCGAGCCGAGTTCGCCGACCGGCGGCCTGATCACCTGATCCCGTTCAATCCGCGGCTGAGCTGGCGCCTTTCCGTCCGAGGCGGTAGAGCGCCACGCTGGCCATGAAGTTGGGCTCCTCGAGCACCAGCTTGCCGTCGTCGAAGGCCAGTCCCTCGCGAATCACGATGCCCTCCTGTTCGCACAGTGCCTCGAAGTCGGCGATCGTGAAGAAGCGCACGTTGGGCGTGTTGTACCACTGGTGGGGCAGGCTCTCGGAGACCGGCATGCGGCCGTTGATGATGGCCTGGCGGTGGCGCCAGTAGGCGAAGTTCGGGAAGCTCACGACCGCCTCGTGGCCGACCCTCAGCATCTCCGCAAGGATGCCCTGGGTGTTGTGGATGGCCTGCAGCGACAGGCTCATGATGACGTGGTCGAAGGCGTCGTCCTCGATGCCGGCCAGACCCTGCTCGAGGTCGAGTTGCAGCACGTTGATGCCGTTGGCGATGCTCGAGACGATGCGCTCGGGCTCATTCTCGACGCCATAGCCGCGCACCTGCCGGGTCTCCTGCAGGTACTTCAGCAGGCTGCCGTCGCCACAGCCCAGGTCGAGCACGCGCTCGCCGCTCTGGATCCACGATGCGATGACTTCGTAGTCGTAGCGTTGGTAGGCCATGCTCACACCCGGATGTTGTCGAAATAGGCGCGCAGCACCCCGTGGTACAGCGGAACGTCGAGCAGGAAGGAATCGTGGCCGGCCGCGCAGTCGATCTCGGCATAGCTGACC
>JAGRFY010000135.1:3219-13765 GCA_020445765.1 Rhodocyclaceae bacterium
CGCGGGTGAGGTCGCCGCCGTGGGCCGCCGCCGGATCGTAGTAGTCCAGCGCCTTGGTGGTCAGCAGATAGGTGTTGGCATCGAAGAAGCCGGCGAATTTCTCGCCCTGGTAGCGCAGGTAGGACTCGACCTCGAACTCCACGTCGTAGCTGTAGATCGGCTTGCCGTGGCGCAGCCGGCGGCCGAACTTGCGGTCCATCGAGTCGTCCGACAGGTAGGTGATATGGCCGACCATGCGCGCCTGGGCGAGGCCGCGGGCCGGTACCACCGCGTGTTCATAGTAGTGACCGCCGTGGAAATCCGGGTCCTTCAGGATCGCCTGCCGCGCCACCTCGTTGAATGCGATGTTCTGGGCCGTGAGCTTCGGTGCCGAGGCGATGACCACGGCATGGCCGATGCGAGCCGGATGCTGGATCGCCCAACTCATCGCCTGCATGCCGCCGAGGCTGCCGCCGACCACCGCGGCGAAGCGCTCGATGCCCAGCAGGTCGGCCAGCCGGGCGTGGGAATCGACCCAGTCCTCGACCGTCACGAACGGAAAATCCGCGCCCCAGCGGCGACCGGTTGTCGGATTGCTGGTGAGTGGGCCGCTGCTGCCGTAGCAGCTGCCGAGATTGTTCACGCCGATGACGAAGAACTTGTCGGTGTCGAGCGGCTTGCCGGGGCCGATCAGGTTATCCCACCAGCCGATGTTGTCGGGATCGTCGGCGTAGTGGCCGGCGACGTGGTGCGAGCCCGACAGTGCGTGACACACCAGCACCGCATTCGAGCGTGCGCTGTTGAGTTCGCCGTAGGTCTCGTACACCAATTCGAAGCTGGAGAGGCTGGCACCGCAGCGCAGCGACAGCGGTTGATCGAAGCGCGCCACCTTGGGGGTCACGATTCCGACCGATGAGGCCTTGTTCATCCTATTCAAAACTCCCGCCGGGGCCGCGTCGCCGCCCCGTACACGCAAAAAACCCGGTCGGCTGAAGGCTCGGACCGGGTTGCCCTCGCTTTAGCCGTATTTGTTACGCGCCCGCAAGCTGACGATCAAATCGGCGCGTGATTCCGTGAAAAACTAGCCCGGGGCCGGGGAAAAGTCAAACTCGTAAGGCGAGCCGACCTCACCACCCGGCGCGTCGGCCTGCATCGCCGGCGATTCGGTCACGGCAGGTTCCCACAGCCGGCGGTAGCCGGGCGAGACGTGGCGGGTCAGCTCGCCGATGCGGGCGAGGCGGTCGGGCGGGCGCGGCACCGCGGCATCGCCGATCGCCGAATAGCCGAGGCCGGCACGCTCGCCGATCACCCGCATGCCGGCCAGCTCGAGCATGGTCGGCAGCATGTCGAAATGGGTGACGGCGTCGGTGTTCTTGGCGAGCGGTCGACCACCGCCGAGGATCAGGTTGAACACCGTGCGCTTGGGCTCCGAGGTCAAGGTGCGATAGACCGAGTTGCCCATGGCCAGGTGATCGCCCTGGATCAGCACGGCGGTATCGGCAAGCCAGCCACGCGCGATGATGAATTCGACGAATCCGGCAACCAGTTCGGACGTGCACTCGACGATGCCCTCGAAGTCGCTGGCCCCGCGTTCGGCGCAGTGTCGGCTCAGGTGACCGCGCGGGTGATGGGTGTCGATCGTCAGCACATTGAGGTTGAACGGCCTGCCGGTGGATTTCAGGCGTTCGAGTTCCTCGCGTGCCCGCGCGAACAGATCGTCGTCGTGGAGGCCCCAGCCGCTCATGCCGGCTTCGTCGGCGCCCTGTGCCAGCCATTCCTCGCGCCCCATCACCTTGTCGTAGTGATGGTCGTGGAAGAACTTGCCGACACCGGCGAACTGCAGGCTCGATCCGTTGAGGAAGACGTTGGTGTAGCCGTGATCGTGCAGGATGTCGCCGAGGCAACTGGCCCGCGGCAGGTAGCGGCCGATGCGTTCGCCCTGCTCGTTGCCGCGGAACATCGCCAGCGATCGCAGCGGGATGCCGCATTGGGTCGATACGATGCCGGCGATCGTGAAATGGGCGCCGAGCACTTCCTGGTAGGCGCCGAAGGATATGCCTTGCGGCTTCAGGGCGTTGAGCCGTGCGAGCAGGTCGCGGCCGAAGCGCGCCGGATCGGCATATGTGTTTTCCAGGCTCTCGACGTAGATCACCACCAGATTGGTCGGCCGGTTGCCGCCGATCGTGACCTGTGCCGGGTCGACGTATTCCTGCGAGAACAGATCGGGACCGTAGTAGGTGCGCAGGTAATCGACCAGTGCGAAGCTGTGGCCGAAGTAGAACAGCCCGGCCAGTGGCAGCAGCAGATGCGGGCGGTGGCGGTAGACGACGAGCACGGCTCGCAGCGGGAGCCCGGCCAGGCGGGCGATGCCGCGGGCGGTCCGTGGCCGGCTGTCGCCGGCGGCTGGTTCGGGTGCGGACCGAAGGCGGCCGGCAGCCGTCACCAGAACGTCACACAGCGACAGTAGCATGGCGTACTTGAAGGCCGGCCACAGCACCTGCTGGGCCAGCCGCAGGCCCAGTTCCGGATCCGACGCCAGCAGCGCATCGGTGCCGAAGCCCATGTGGTAGAGCACCTGGTCGATCGTCACCCGGCCGTATTCCTCGTGGACCCAGAACGAGACCACGAACAGAAAGGCTCCGATCAGGTAGCCGCAGAATCTGAGCAGCAAACGCATCCAGGCAGGGCAGGGCGCGACCATGCCGCGTCCCCGCGCGAGGGCAATCCGGGACCGGGATTCTAATGCCGGCGTCGAAGCCGCCGGTGCTTCTGGAACAAGTCCTTACGATGTGCCGGCGGCGCCCGCCTCAGAACACCCGGCACAACTTCAGCAGCCCGAGTCCGGTGACGATGCAGACGGTGAATGCAATGCCCAGCAGCGTCGCCGCGTGGTTCAGATGCTCGCGCGCCTGCCGTGGGTGGTCGCCGCGCAACCGGCCCCACTGTACGCCCTCGCCAAGTCCGACCAGGCCGCAGACGCCGACCACGGGAATCGCCAGGAAGAACATCAGGAAGGCGGTGTCGCCGGGGTCCGAGCAACTCGACTGGTAGCGCGGGTCGGCGTGGCCGCCGAGCCAGAACAGTCCGCCGACGATCAACACCAGCGCCGTGAGCGTGCCGAACAGGGGCCAGGTGAAGGCATCGACGGTGGCGCGCCATGCCTCGGCCAGATCGCGTTTGCTGAGCAACATCGTGTGCCTTAGGAATCGTAGGTCGGATGCCCTCAAATCGGCCGTGGACGCGGTAATCTTGAGCCACGCCGGCCGCCAATCGCGCATCTTCGTGAGAACTGCCACGCCAAGGACACCGGCCGGCGCGGTCGCGGCCCGCCGGCCGGTGGCGGCGCCCGGGCGTCAGGCCGGTATCAGCCGGGTGCGGGCGATCAGGCGTGGATAGAGGCGGGTGGTGTCGTCCTCGAACAGCGCCGCGGCATCCATCGGCAGCACGTGCCAGGCGCCTTCCGCCACCTCCCGCTGCAGCTGCCCCGGCGCCCAGCCGGCGTAGCCGGCATAGATGCGTAGCGCTTCCGCTGCCATGCCCGCATCGAGGATGCGCCGCAGCCCGTCGAGGTCCAGCCCCATGAATACCCCGGGCGCGAGCGTCAGCACTGCCGGCGGCTCGACCGGGAATCGCGCCATGTAGAACAGCGTGGTACGCGCCACCGGGCCACCGTGGAACACCGGTTGCTGCTTGTCGGGCAGGGTCGTGAATCGCGGCAGGATCTGGCCTCGCGAAAAGCGGGTGGGCCGGTTCAGGATCACCCCCAGCGGCCCGCCCGGGCCATGGCGCAACACCGCCAGTACGGTATTGCGAAAGCGCGGATCGGACATCTTGTCCGAGGCCAGCAGCAGCATCGAGGCGTCACTGTCGGCAGCCGCCGGGCGACGCGCGGCATGGGCTGCCAGCGGCGACAGGGTCAGCGCCAGCAGACTGTGGAGGGCGCGGCGGCGAAGGTTCATAGGCAGAGACTAGCCGTCATTGCTCGCGGCGTCACCTGCGGGCCGGCGGCCGATGCCGGATCGCCGGGCGCTGTGCGAGACTTGCAGTTGACGGATGGTCGGGCCCTTGCCACCGCTGCCGGTCGGCGAACGGGTCCTGCCTTGTCTGCATGGAGAGCAGCGGATGCAGAAGCGATTGAGCGTGGTCGGCGTGCCGACCGACATCGGGGCCGGCGCCCGCGGCGCGTCGATGGGGCCGGAGGCGTTGCGCGTCGCCGGCCTGGTCGAGCGCCTGCGCAGCCGCGGGCTCGAGGTGATCGACCGCGGCAATCTCGCCGGTCCACCGAACCCGTGGCTGCAGCCGACCGGCGGCTATCGCCATCTGACCGAGGTGCAGGCCTGGAACCGCGCCGTGCACGACGCCGTCCTTGCCGAACTCGCCCGCGGGCGCCTGCCGTTGATGCTCGGTGGCGACCACTCGCTGGCGATCGGTTCGATCAGTGCGATCGCGCGCCATTGCCGCGAGCAGGGGCGACGGCTGCGAGTGCTGTGGCTCGATGCCCACGCCGATTTCAATACCAGCGCGATCACCCCCAGCGGCAACCTGCACGGCATGCCGGTCGCGTGCCTGTGCGGCGACGGCCCGGCCGAACTGACCGGGCTGTCGGACCAGCTGCCGGCGATCCGTCCCAATGCCATCCGCCAGATCGGCATCCGCTCGGTCGACGCCGAAGAGAAGGCCCGTGTTCATCACGCCAAGCTGGAGGTCTTCGACATGCGCTACATCGACGAGATGGGCATGCGCGATGCGATGGAGATGGCGCTGGGCCTGGTCGACAGCCGCACCCACCTGCATGTGAGTTTCGACATCGACTTTCTCGACCCGTCGTTCGCGCCCGGCGTCGGCACCGCCGTGCCGGGCGGGCCGACCTATCGCGAAGCCCAGCTATGCATGGAGATGATCGCCGACACCGGACGTCTCGCCTCGCTCGACGTGGTCGAACTCAACCCGGCCCTCGACGAACGCAACCGCACCGCCGAGGTCGCCGTCGACCTGATCGAGAGCCTGTTCGGCAAATCGACCCTGATGCGGGACCCGGCCTGAGGGCGGCGTGCGCGCCGAACCGACCTGCCCGGCGTCCGGGCGCTGACCGCGAGGGCGGCGCGATCGCTGTTCGATCGGTTCCGCCGCTCGCCCCGGGTCAGCGGGTACCCGGCTGCCTGGGTGCAAACAGTGCCGGCCGCTGCTTGTCGCGGGCGCGGCGCGGGGGGGCGTTGCCGGCGGCTTCCGGCCGGCGCTGCTCGTTGCCGCCGCGGGTCCGCTCGTCGCTGCGCGGGCGCTCCGGATGGCGGGGCGCAGGGGCGGTCGCCTTGCGCGGCTTGTGGGGCCGCTCGGGGGTGCGGCGAGGCTGGCCATCGCGGGCGCGACGCTGCGGGCGCGCTTCGTGGGCGGGTTCGGCCGGCTCGCCGACCGGCGCCACGAAGCCTTCCGCCTCGACGCGCGCGATCTTCTGCCGGGTCAGGCGCTCGATCGCGGCCAGATGCTTCATCTCTTCGCGATCCACCAGCGACACCGCAGCCCCCTTCGCACCGGCGCGACCGGTGCGGCCGATGCGATGGACGTAGTCCTCCGGCACGTTGGGCAGTTCGAAGTTCACCACCTGTGGCAACTGGTCGATGTCCAGCCCGCGTGCGGCGATATCGGTCGCCACCAGCACCTGCAGCTTGCCACTCTTGAAATCGGCCAGTGCCCGGGTGCGGGCGCCCTGGCTCTTGTTGCCGTGGATCGCGGCGGCACCGATGCCCTCCCTGGCCAATTGTTCGGCCAGGCGGTTGGCGCCGTGCTTGGTCCGCGTGAACACCAGCACCTGGAACCACTGGCGATTCCGGATGAGGTGGCTCAACAGGTGGCGCTTGTGCTTCTGCGGCACCAGGTGCACGCTTTGATCGACCAGTTCGGTGGTGGTGTTGCGGCGGGCCACCTCGACGTAGCCGGGCTGGTGCAGCAGGCCGTCGGCAAGCTGACGGATCTCGTCCGAGAAGGTCGCGGAGAACAGCAGGTTCTGGCGCTGCCGCGGAAGCAGTGCGAGCACCTTGCGGATGTCGCGGATGAATCCCATGTCGAGCATGCGATCGGCCTCGTCGAGCACCAGGATCTCGACGCCGGCGAGATCGACGTTGCGCTGGCCGACGTGGTCGAGCAGGCGTCCGGGGGTGGCCACCAGGATGTCCACCGGCTTGCGCAGGGCCTTGACCTGCGGCTCGATGCCGACGCCGCCGAACATCACCATGCTGGTGATCGGCAGATGGCGTCCGTAGGTGTCCACCGACTCCTTGACCTGGGCCGCCAGTTCGCGGGTCGGCGTCAGGATCAGGCAGCGGGGGCGACCCGGCTTGGGCTTGCCCGAGTGGCTTGCGAGACGGTGCAGGATCGGCAGCGTGAAGCCGGCGGTCTTGCCGGTGCCGGTCTGGGCGGCCGCCAGCAGGTCGCCGCCGTTCAGCACCAGGGGGATGGCCTGCGCCTGGATCGGCGTCGGCGTGCTGTAGCCGGCTTCGGCCACGGCGCGCAGCAAGGGATCGGCCAGCCCGAGGCCGGCAAAGCTTTGTTCGATGTTCACTCAAAATCTCCGGCGACAACCTGTCGCTCTTGCGAGTGACACCAATCGAGGTAGGCGGGATAAGGGGATTGCGGATCGGCTTGGCGCAACGGCCGGCACCGAGGCTCGGGAATCGCGAGCCAGAGCCCTCGCGTTAATTGGCAGATCACGGGGCGGGCGGAAGTTTATGGGCTGGATGGACCCCTGTCACGCATTTTCTGTCGGAACCGTTGCGCCGACCCCACAACGATCGGATCCGACGGCGGGCCGGATCGCCGGCCGCGACTTGATCGCCCCTTCCGCTTTCCGCCAACATGGCCCCGATCATGTCGCGAACCGCCTTCTACATCCTGCTCGCCGCCCTGTTGGCCGCCTGCGCGCCCATCCGCCGCGGCTCGACGCTGGCCGACGAATGGATTGCCTCCCCCAACCACGGCCCGCGCGAGCCCACCCTGGTGGTGCTGCACTACACCACCAATGACGATGCCGACACGGCGATCCGTACGCTGACCAATCCGAAGCGCGAAGTCAGCGCGCACTACCTGGTCGGGCGGGACGGGCGAATCGTTCAACTGGTCGACGAGGCCGAGCGCGCCTGGCATGCCGGCGCCTCGTACTGGGGCGGCAACCGCGACGTCAATTCGGCGTCGATCGGCATCGAACTCGACAACAACGGGCGCGAACCCTTTTCCCGGCGCCAGATCGACGCGCTGCTGGCCCTGCTCGCGGACCTGCGCCAGCGCTACGACATGCCGGCCGCCAACGTCGTCGGCCACTCCGACGTCGCACTCGGGCGCAAGGTCGATCCCGGCCCGTTGTTCCCGTGGCGAGCTCTGGCAGCAAGCGGCTTCGGTCTTTGGTGCGATCCGCCCTATCCGCCCGCGCCGCCCGGGTTCGGGCTGGCGACCGCGCTGCATGCACTGGGCTACGACACCGCCGAACCGGAAGCCGCCCGTCGCGCCTTCCGGCTGCACCACCTGCCCGATGTCGACGCGCTGGCCGCCATGGCCGTCGAATCGGACCTGGCGTACTGCCTGCTGGGGCGCATCGGCGCCGCCGGCGACGAATGACTTTCGTGATCCTGCGTGTTCGGTGTCCGCGCCGGTGAGCCGGGCGGTCCGGTGGTGGAGCGGGGGGCGCGACCGGGTCATCGATTTCCGTGCCGCAGTCGGCACGACGCAAATCTCCGCGAACTCACGCCCAGGCCAAACGCTGCAAGCAAACGGACCGGCTGAACTGCAAGCAAGGCCGCAAGTGCGAACCCGTGAACGCCAATCTGCATGCCATCGCGCCCCCGGCGCTGGATGCTCGTCGGCATGGATGAACTGATTTCACTGCTTTTCGGGGTGGTCTGGGCACTCGTGCTCTGGCGAGTATCTGTCCTTGCCATAGCTGGGGCCATTGCCTCCGTGTGGCTATCGCAGCGCATCGACGGGTTCACTGGCTACATGGGGATCGGGCTGACCCTCGCTTTCGTCGGCTTCGGCGTGCTCTGGCAAGGACGAACGTCGGCGGGGCTCGGCCTCATCGAGCGAGTGCCCGCGCCAAAGATATCCGCACCCGTCGTCTTTCTTGGCCTCATGGTCGTCGGCCTGTTCTGGGGTGGATTGCTCAGTCTTGTATTCGGTTCGACCACTGCTGCGGCCGTGCTTGCTTCCGCACCGTACGTCGTCGGTGGGATTCGATCCTTGGCGCATGACGTTCGCCCGGGGGTGGGCTTCTTGACGATGTGTGCCACCGCACTGCTTGTGGGCTTCGGGCTGTTGTTCCTCCTGCTTTCGGATCGGTGGCCGTGAACGGTGCCCGACGAGACAAAGAGCACCACACTTCGGTGATCCTCCGGAACAGCTCGCAGATGGATGGCCTCGTTGTCGAAGTCCGTTTCCGACCCATGGCCGCTACTCAAAAGAGTTTCCCGAATAGAGAACTAATGATAGAGTTTTCCATATGGAGAACTATTCGATATCGCTAGATCGCAGCTTTCACGCGCTCGCAGACCCTACCCGCCGTGCCGTCCTCGCTCGACTCGTGCTTGGCTCGGCACCCGTGAAAGAACTGGCCAAACCATTTGATATGGGTCTTCCTGCATTCATGAAACACCTCAAAGTCCTTGAGGAGAGCGGTCTTATTTCGACCGAGAAGAATGGAAGGGTACGAACATGTCGCGTGGAGGCAAACCAACTCGCCGCAACCGAAAGTTGGCTATCGGAGCAACGTTCGATTTGGGAGGGGCGGACAACTCGCTTGGCTGAGTACGTCGAGTCTTTGACTTCTAGGGAAATTTGAGATGACAACGAGCGAACTCACGATCTCACGGCTGATAAAGGCTCCGCGCTCGGCGGTTTGGGCTGCATGGAGCAATCCCGAACACTTTGCGAAATGGTGGATACCCGAACCGATCAGGTGCAAAGTTGTTCAGATGGACATGCGTCCGGGCGGAGGCTTCGAAACTGAGATGAGTGAAAGCGATGGTCCTTTTCAGCCTCATGTGAAGGGCTGTTTTCTGGAGGTCGTTCAAGCAGAGCGCATCGTGTTTACCACCGTGCTTGTTGAGGGTTGGCGTCCCTTTGAACCGTGGCTTGCAATGACAGCGATCATTTCGATGGCGGACGAGGGCAGCGGAACCCGATACACGGCTCGGGCACTGCATCGAAACGAGAAGGACAGCAAGAAGCACGATGAAATGGGTTTTCAAGATGGTTGGGGAACGACGATTGACCA
Source organism: Rhodocyclaceae bacterium (assembly GCA_020445765.1). Classification (GTDB taxonomy): domain Bacteria; phylum Pseudomonadota; class Gammaproteobacteria; order Burkholderiales; family Rhodocyclaceae; genus Cognatazoarcus. Next base: position 12,455 of record JAGRFY010000135.1, read on the forward strand.
GCTAGGCAAGTGTGCAATGCAGTTGAGCTGAGTGGTTGAATGCGCTCTAAGTCCAAATCGACCACCTTCCGAGCAGGATTATCTGTAACAGTCACTAGATATCCAGAAAGCGGACGCTCGTGCCATTGAGGCCAGAGCATCTCTGTTCGACCCGTTGCGGACAATTCCTTTCGCCAGAAAAGCAACAGATGGTAGCGTGGAAGCATGAATAAACTTGTCGTTTGGACATATGATTGGGTACCTGAGGAGCCACGCGGATTTGTACGCGATCTGCGATTGACCTGGGCGTGTGAGGAAGCCGGGCTTCAGTACTCCGTTCGAACCGTACCTTTCCAAGATCGTGGAGACGATCACTTCACACGCCAACCTTTTGGCCAAGTTCCGTTCCTCACCGATGGCGATATCGAGATATTTGAGAGCGGAGCATGCTTGCTACATATCGGTCGTAAGAGCGAAAAGCTGATTCCTCGCGAATTAATCGAGGAAGCGCAAACGCTACAGTGGACAATTTCCGCACTGAACTCCATCGAGATGGTTTCGGTGCCGTGGTGGTTCCTCGAGGTGACCGGCGCAAAAGAGAATGGCCTCACCGAATGGCTGGCAAGTCGCCTCAATCACATGGAGGGTGTCCTGAAAGAACGCGAGTGGCTCGTAGCGAATCGCTTTACCGTCGCCGATTTGCTGATGGCGGATGTACTTCGTGTCGAAAAAATCCGCGCGTTTGGAGATCGACCAGCTACTGAAGCGTATGTTGCAAGAGTCACGGCAAGACCAGCGTTCAAGAGAGCGCACGCCGGTCAGTTGGCACACTTCGCCAAAGCCGACTGACCGCTACTGGCCGAGCCTTCCCATTCGGAGCCGTCAGAGACCCGCCTCTCGCGTGGGCCAGCCGACGAACGGCAGATTCGCTTCCGGCTCTAGGGCAGGGTCCGACCCAAAGGAGACCGCTAGACATTCGGAGATTCAATGGCTGGTAAGTGAGTGGAGCAGCCAACGGTGCATTTTGGACGGTGGCAATTGTTCCATTGACATAGGCAGCCCCTCCAGTTGCGATACCCCTGCGATTTCTGCCAAGCACCGGTAGTTCCTCTCGGCCGGTCGAGCCAACGCGGTAGAAGTTGACCCGTTATCGTGGACACCTGAACTTCTGGATCACGGAGCCCACGATGCCCAACTCTCACCCACCGTACTTGGCCGAGTCTCGCCAGCAGATCATCTAACTTGGCGCCGACCGGCAGTAGTCCGGCTGAGCTGTCGCGTGAGTTCGATCCGCCTGCGCAGACCATCATCAATCGACTCGCATGCCGGAGA
>JAGRFY010000136.1 GCA_020445765.1 Rhodocyclaceae bacterium
TTTGGCCGCTACAGCCTGCAGGTCATGTTCATGGGCGCGCTGGCGATCTTTACCGTCAAGAGCTGGGCGGCGATGTGGTACATCGCGCGCTGGCTCGACGAGCATCTGATGGTGGCGATGTATCCGGGGGCGGAGACCTTGCTGCACACGCTTCTGATCGAGCCTGACGCCGGTGCCGCACTTAAACGCACGACGATCAATACCTTGCTGGTGGGGCTTTACGTTGGGCTACCGCTCCTTTGGAGCGGGATGCTGGGATGGATTGGTTTCAACATCAACCGTGGGATCAGTGACATCCAGAACAGCGCTGTAAGGACAGGTCAGTCCGCTGCCGCAGGCGGATTCGGGGTCGTCAGGACCGCAGCGACTGCTGGGCGCGGGGCGCTCAGATCGGTCAGCAAAGGGAAGTAAAAGAAATGCTTCGCTTAGTAGTCCGGATCGCCCGGTTCAGGATAGCGCGGAAGCCCAAGCTCATCTCGTTCGTGCTCAGGAATGTATCCCATCTCCAAAAGCGCCCGGTCGCCGTCCGATGCATGACTCCATTTGCCAGCGTCGCCACCCGTCCGCGCCGGCGCGAAGATCGCCAAGAAGAGCCCGAGCAGCGCAAACAGCCCCACCGTCACGGCCCAAAGCCCGCGAAGCAGTCCAGCGCCCAAGCGCAAGAACGTCTTCATGGTTCACCTCCTACGAGGAACACAACAATGCTCCACTCTATGCGTGAAACATATACGCGTGCGCGTGAAACGTCCACCTCGAGGCTGTTGCAGCCGGTAAGGATGCTGGCCGCGGTGGCGGCGGTCGCCCTCGCCGGCCCCGTCTTCGCCGAGGACACGGAGGCCGCCCTGCGCGCGGCGATCGCTCGGCACTCGGACGGCAAGGTCGTCGCCAATTCGGTCGCCGCGACGCCTGTGCCGGGCGTCTTCGAGATCGTGAGCGGCAAGGACGTGTTCTATGTCGATCGCACCGGCCGCTACGCCTTTCTGGACGGGCGCATGGTCGACATGACCGAGAAGCGCGACTTGACCCAGGCCCGCCTCGAGGCGCTCGAGCGCATCCGCTTCGAGGCCCTGCCCTTGAACGCAGCGATCAAGACGGTGCGCGGCACCGGCGCACGCCGCCTGGCGGTCTTCGAGGATCCGGCCTGCCCGGTGTGCCGCGCCCTGCAAGCCAACCTGGCCGCGCTCGATGACGTCACGATCTACACCTTCACCTATCCGGTGATCGCCCGGGAGTCGATCCCGGCCGCGGTCAGCGCCTGGTGCGCCCCGGATACGGACCGCATCCACCGCTGGAAGGGCTATATGGCCGGCACCACGCCGCCGGATCACATCGATCCGGGGTGCGAGCAGGCGATGGAGACGGTGCACGAGATCGTGCGCTTTGGAGAGGCGCACGGGATCCGCAATACGCCGACCCTCTTCCTCGCCGATGGCCGGCGCATCGTCGGTGCCATGCCCGGCGACGAGCTCGCGGCGGCGCTCGATACGGTGGCTCGGCCATGAACGCCGACGCCGCCGGATTGCGCTGGCTCGCGCTCGTGGGCGCCTGCCTCGCGCCGCTGCCCGCGACCGCCCAGGAGCGGATCGAGGTCTTCGTGGTTGGCGATCAGACGATTGCAGGCGCCGATGGCGCGAGCGCGATCTATCGCATCGACTCGCTGGCCACGCTGGTCGAGGCCTTGTCGGAGGGACTCCCTGCCGATCCCGAGCGGGCGGGCGCGATCGCCAAGGCGCGCTTCGAGAACCTCACCGAAGCGCACCGTGCGCGCCTCCAGGAAGGCGCCGAGATCGAGAACCTGGCCCGTCAGTACCGTCTCGCCAAGGCGCCGGCCATGGTGATCGATGCCCGCGCCGTGATCTACGGGGTCCATGACGTCGCGCAGGCGCGCGCGCTCTATCGCGCCTGGCGGGCGCGGCAGGGGGGCTGACATGCGCGTGCTGCGAAAGGCTTTGTCATGGTGCGTCTGTGCCGTAATCGTGCTCGCGCCCACCCGCCCGGCGCTGGCGTTCGACAGCACGACCACCTCCGCGCTGGTCGCCCAGGCCGTGGCGAGCTACCCGGCCTGCAGCTTCTGGCACCCCTCGGGCACCTGCTTCTTTTTGCATTGCACGTTCTTCGGCTGCAGCATCCGCACCTCCACACGCTTCAGCCATTTCAACCCCGACCTGGTGGTGAGCACTTATCACGACGACGTGACCCACCCATGGCCGGAGATCGGTGTGCCCCTGGCGGCCGGCAGCCGGGGCCTGATGAGCTCGCTGATGGCGGCCCTGGTCGCCAGTGACAGTGGCGGTACGCGAGCGCGCGGCGATCGCACCGACCAGCAGCGCAAGTTTCGCGATGGCGACGCCATCGGACACCCGGCCTCCATGCTCGGCCCCTGCCCGAGCGCCGCGACCAGCTTCATGCCCTACTTTCAGAGCCTCGCCGACGCGCTGGTGTGGCGCGGGTTCCTGCCCACCGAGCTGATCTATCCCGCCACCTACATCCCGGGCATGCGCGAGGTCGGTGTGTGGCCGCTCAATAGCTGGGGCAACGTCCACCCGCGCACGGGCGAGCTGATCCAGCAACACCCGGTCAAGAACGCGGCGGTGCTCTCGCAGCGCATCGCCGACATCATCACGCGCTCGAGCCCCCATGTGTACTACCCGCTCAGCTCGGGCGGCGTGACCTCGCGCTCGGGCCAGATCGTGTGGGACCCGCCTCCCGCGATGGAAGGCAGCCCGATGGGGGGGCTATGGCAGATGTCCGCGCCCAGCATCACCGGCTGCCATGTCTTTGGCCTGCCCGAGCTCAGCCCGTTCTCTTACGGGGATTTCCAGACCAGCTCGACCGCGGGCTACGCCTACACCTTGTGGCGGCCCTACGCGTGCTGCCGGATTCGCGGGATCTTCCTTTATGCAATCACAACCGGACTCTGGTGATGCGCCTCACGACCCCCCTGATGGCCCTGTTGCTGACCGTGTGCGCCCCGGCCACCAGTGCGCCGCCGAAGAGGTTCGAATCCCTCACCGCGGCGCCCCCGGTCCTGATCCATGACGCGGGCGGCCTCTCCCTGGCACCCTATCTCGCCAACGAACCAGCCGAGCCCGACCCGCAGGCCAATCCCCCGCGCCCGACCACGCGCGGGCCGATGCTCGAGCTCTCGACCTATCCGGTCGCCTCCCGACACGGCGCGCCGGGGCGCCTGCTGCAGAATCCGACCCGGGGTCAGATCAAGGGCGGACCCGGACAGCCCTTCTTCATCGTGGGCGACGACGCGCTCTCTCACGAATGGTTACGTATAAATGCCAATCAATTACGCAAACTGGGTGCCTATGGCATCCTTACGTCCGTTCAAAGTGCAGACCGGCTCCGAACCCTGGTGGACACTCTGCAGATTCCCATGGCGCCAATCAGCGCGGACAGCCTCTTCGAGGCTTTGGGCTTCGCGGTTTGGCCGGTCCTGGTCGGCGCGGACGGCACCATCTCGCAGTAGGTAGAACGTGAAGCTCAAGACCTTGTCCTCCGGCCTCATCGCGCTGATCCCCTGCGCCGCGCTCGCGGGCCAGGCGCCTTTGTCGGTCTCCGATGCCCTCTTCGCGAAGCCGGAGGCCGCGGCGCTTTCGCCGCCAGACCGTACCGAGATCGCGGCGCAGCTCCCGATGAGGCTCCAGGCCGGTGAGCTTGTATCGAACGCGCCCGGCTGCGCCGGCCAGCCGATACACTCCATCGTGGCGATCGCGGACATGAATCTGGACGGTGTGCCCGAGGTCCTGGTTCAGGCAGGCAACGCCTGTACCAGTGGCATGACCGGCGCCACCGTGTGGCTCTTCAGCAAGCGCCCTGACGGGCGCTGGCAGGAGTATCTGAATGTCGCGGCAATCGACTTCAAGGTGCTGGCCAGCCGCGTCCAGGGCTGGAACGAGTTGGGACTCGCGGGCCGCTCCGAGTGCGTGGGCGTGTGGCAGCACAGCAGCGACCGCTTCGTCTTCTCGCGCGCCATCCACCCGGACGGGCGGCCATGCAAGCCTTGATCGAGGGCACACGCATCGTGCGGCGCACGCGCGTCTCCCGCGCCATTCTCGCGCTCGTTCTGGTGGCCACTGCCGCCTGGGCCGGCACCACCTACACGGACTTTCTGTCGGCGCTGGGCCAGCGCGAGAGCTCGCTGCGCCCGGACGCCGAGAACCGCTTCACGCGCTACGTCGGGCTGTACCAGATGGGTGAAGCGGCGATGCAGGACATCGGGCTGTACTCGGGCGACTCGGTCTCCGGAAACGACTTCTCGGGCAGCTTCACGGGCAGCTACGGGGTGAACTCGCTGGCCGACTTCAAGGCCGATCCGGACGCTCAAACGCGCGCCATTACCGACTATCACAACCTGGTCTGGAACAGCTATCTGACCTCTGGCGGCGCGGGCGGCGCCGCCGACTATATCGGCACCGAGATCAATGGCATCACGATCACCCAGTCCGGCCTGATTGCCGCTGCCCACCTGGTCGGCGCCGGTGCGGTCAACTCGTGGCTCGCTTCGAACGGCGAGGTCACCCCCTCTGATGCGATGGGCACCAAGATGACCGAGTACCTGGCCCGCTTCGCGGGCTACAGCTTGAGTCCGGTGGCCCCGAGCTTCGCCGCGGTGGCGGCGGCGACCCCCACGGGGGGTGCCCCGGTCGTCGGCAGCAGCGGCACCTACACCCACACGGCCGCGCCTCTCTCGCCGCCCACGGTCGCGGCGCCCACCGCCTCGGCCGCCGCGGTGCTCCCGAGCCTGCCCGCCTACGGGGCCACCAGCATCGGCGCCGGCTTCAAGGCCGCGACCGGCTACGAGCCGTTCGAAGTGCGCGCCCTGATGGTCAATCTTGCGGGCGCGCTGCTGGTGACCTGGCTCGCCTATGTGGCGCTCTCTACGTGGAGCGCCTATGCCGCCGGATTCACCGAAGTGCTCGATGTCGGCACCGAAATCGTGCGTGCGATCCTGATCGCGGGTGTAATCCTGCTGATGATGACTTGAAGGAGCAGCCCATGAAACAAATCGCGGTTTTACTGCTTGCGATTGGCGCCCTCACCGCGCCCGCGCAGGCGGACGTGCTGGATGGGCTCGTCTTCGGGCTCAAGTGTATGGGCGCGGATGATCCGGAGGCCTGCAAGGCGCGGTCGAAGCACGAGGCGGATGAGAGCCGGGAGAGACTGCGCAGAGAGAACGCCGCCGCAGGGTCCGCACAAGGGGCCACGCGTGGTGAGCGGGCCGACCAATGCCACACCGTAAAGGCCAACGGCAAGGTTGATATCGACATCGCCTATGCACGCGGCAAGACGTACTTCGGATTCATGAGTCTGGATGAGAAGAAACGCCGCACCAACACTTACATACGTATGGACGACGGATTCAAGCATACCGTTGTCCCGGGCACGCTATATGACATGTGGGACCGCGTGTCGGTCGATGCCCCCAATAGCGGAAGACAGTATTTCTACGCAGGCCTTCGCCTGATGAAGAGCGAGCAAGGGACGGAACTGGATGCAGAGTATTGCATCACGCCCTCTCAATCAGGATTGACGGCCTACCTCGACAAGGCCTTCGTTGGACTGGTCCAGAGCGGGAAGTGAGCGAGACTTGCACAATGAATCAAACGACCGCGAACAATCGTAAATCGAAGCACAACCGATCCCCGCTCTCGCTCGAAGCCCTGTACCACTATCGGCGCGCCCTGGGCGAGAATCAGAGCAAGTTCTGGGGTCGCTTCGGGGTGACCCAATCAGGGGGCAGCCGCTACGAAAATGGTCGCGAAGTGCCCGAGCCCACGCAGCTGCTGCTTGCACTGCGCCACCTGGGCCGGATCGACGATGCGGACCTCAGCGCGGCTCGCAAATATCTCGCGCGCAGCGCCCGCAAGGGCGCCTAGTTTCCGGGCGCGGGCTGCAGCCCGCACAGGGGACGGCCTGGCCCGGCTTATCCACAGCGCGCCCCACAGATTCTGTGGATGAGCGCGGTGTACGCCCGGGTTCGTACTCAGCGCGGCGAATCCGCCGCTCCAGCTTGATCTAGGAGCAACAGATGTCCAAAGGGCGCACTCAATCTCTCAACTACAGCGCACACGCGATCGAGGCGCTGCGAAAGGACGCGGCCCTGCTCCGTTTCAGCGCCCCGAACTCAGCCCGCGCGTACTCGCGCATCGCCGATCTGCTCACGGAAAGCGTCAAGTTCATCCTTCGCAATTGCGCGTCCTACTTCGATCCGGAAGATCTGCGGCAAGTGCATCTTGACCTGACTCACTTGCCTTACCCGTGCATTGCGCTGGAAGCGCCATGGGAACTCGAAACAGACCTCAAGGAGATGGGCGGGCACCCACTGGAGCCCGCTACGCGCCGTATTGCGTTGTGTTGGGAAGCTCGCCCCGAGTATGAGCTCATGCCCGGACTGAACCAGATATTGACGCGGTTTGAAGAAGGCGGAACGTTCGTGGTTCCGATCTATTGGAGTCCGGCGCACGCGAAATGGAACGTTTGTATTGGGGGTACCTTCATCCCCTACCAAAACATTGTTGGGCCAATCGACACGCATGAAATAACGCCAGCAAGTGCAATGGCAAGCAAGGCCGCCCTCGAGGCCGGCATCGCCAAGCCACGCGCGGCGCACTTTCGCGCCGAGCCCTTCGTACTGCTACCGGAGCTTTTCGAGCAGAGCGTCCGCCACCTGGGTGGTCGCGAGCAAGCCTTCGCACACATCATTCAGAATTCCTTGGATGAAGCCATGATGCTCATTCAAGCATGTAGCGTTCTCAATTGTGCCAACGTGGGCACCGCTGACTTGACCGCATCCGCAGCCTTGAACAAGAAGAGGATTGCGAAGAATCTGCAGCCGTTTTTCGACTACAAGATCCTTGAAGTCACCAATGAACGGAGCCCCAGGTCCAATGCTGGCAATGGCATGGACCACGCAAGCCCCAAGATGCACTTGCGCCGAGGGCATTTGCGTCGACTCGATGGCAAGGCCATCTGGGTCCGGCCGGCCGTGGTCAATCCGAACTCGGGGCGCGGTGCCGTTCACAAGGACTATGCGGTGGCGCCATGACGCGACAAGGCGCTCGAGGATGCCGACCGACGAGCTGTTGTTAGTGCAGCGCATGATCTACTCGCAGCGCCAGAAACATGGCCCTGAGCGTGCCGCCTGTTAGCCGCCGATCCACCACGCCACCGCCGAGATGGCGCTGAGCGCCCCGGCCAGCAAGACGATGTATCGCAAGTAGCCCTCAGGCTTTTGCGGTCGCACGACGGGTGCGGCCGCCTGAAGCGTTCTTTCGCGCGCTTCGGTGAGCGCCGAGACGTCCTCGAGCACCTTCTGCCCGTGCTCTGAGGCCTCGCCCAGATGGGCGCCCACCAGGTCCATCAGCGCTTCTGTGCGTTCGCGCGCGGTCGCGACACGTCCCTCGCTCAGTGGCGGCCCTTTCGGGTCGGGCTCCACCGCATCGTCGAGCAGCGGATTCGCCTGCCAACAGACGGCATGCGCCGCATCGATGAGGGCCAGCTCCGCATGGGTCGGCATCGCGAACTCCGGCAGCCCCAGATCCTGCATAACCGAGGACAGATCCCTCAAGCGCCGCTCGCGCGGCAGAAATCGAAGCCGCCGCAAAGACCGTGTACGCGACGCTGCCGCCCACTCCGCAGTATTGCTGGCCACTGCTGTGCGAACGCCTCGGCACCGAAATCTGGGTCAAACACGATAACCACACGCCGCTGGGCGCCTTCAAGGAACGCGCCAGGCAAACCCGTCGTGGACTCGCCGTCGTGCTGACCGGCGGCAACATTGACCGCCACGCATTTTGCCGAGATCCTGGCCGGTCGCCCCGGCGATCCGGCCTGACCCGGCCGGCGGGACGGTGCCGATCGATCAACCCAAACGTCGCAGCGCCTCGAGCAGTTCACGGTCGTGGTCCCAGGCATGCTCGGCCCAGAAGCGCCCGATCAGTTGAACCAATGCGCCGAAGGACTCATGGGTCGGCACGCGATCGGCTGCTGCGACGATTTCGTGCAACCGGGCGCTCACCTGAGCGTGCGCTTCCAGGTGGCGCTCGCACCGTTCGGGCTCCAACTGACGCAACCCGGCGCGGGTCATCAAGGCCTCTTCGGCTGCAAAATGGTCAGTACAAAAGCCGACCACACACGCCAAAGCGTCCGCCAGCGCGTGCGCGCACAAGTGCGCCGAGCGCGCACGGCGCGGGCATTCGAGTGGTCGCTCATGGAACGGGCAGATACTGACAAGCCATGCCGAAAACCGGATGCACTCGAGCGCTTCCTCATCGAGCAACGCCGAGTACGCGCTCCAGTGCGAGCGCTCGATGCCGTGTGGCCCGTCCATCCTGCGGTAACCTCTAGAAATCAGACGAGAAATATACCAGCGTCCTCAGTAGTTCTGCCTGAAGTGTGTATCAAAGAACCTAACGATGGAGTCGCCCGGGGTCCAACTCTCGCGGCGGTCACCCTAATTTCTAGCGTTGCTACCTACGCCGGCACTCAGGTGTTCGGCTTTGAAATAGGCGCCACCTCCCTCGACCAACTGAAGTCAGGGTTGGCCCCGGCAATCAGGACTGGTCGCCAAGTGGGGACTCTGCTCTGATGGGTGAAGATCTCGCCCGATGAAGGAGCAGCAATGAGAAGGCCAAGAAGGAACCACACGGCGGCATTTAAGGCGAAGGTCGCCGTGGCCGCGTTGAAGGGCGACTAGACGTTGGCTGAGTTGGCCGAGAAGTTCGACGTCCATGCCAATCAGATTACGCAATGGAAGACCCAGTTGCTCCAGGGCGCCACGGGCGTGTTTCTGACGCCTGCCGAGCAACGCAAACCGGACGGACCCAGCGTCAAGGACATGCAGGCCAAGATCGGACAGCTCGCGCTGGAACGCGATTTTTTGGCCGGCGCGCTCGGTCGCATCGGCGATGCGAGCGCAAAAAAATGATCGACCGTGACCATGAGTTGTCGACCCAGCTGCCACGCCGAGCTCGTTAGCATCTCGCGCTCGAACCTCTACTACCTGCCCAAGCCCGTGTTCAGCGACGACCTGGCAGTGATGCGCCGGATCGATGAACTTCATCTGAACTTCCCGTTCGCCCGCACGCGGATGTTGCGCGACATGCTTCAGCGCGACGGCTTTCAGATCGGGCGCAAGCGCGTCAGCACCTTGATGCGAAAGCCGGGCGTCACCGCGATCTACCGCAAGCGCAACACCAGTGCGCCGCATCCTCGGCACACGGCCGGCGAAGGCAGGCACTTCGCCGCCGGCCTTCCTCATCGATAAGCAAGTCCAGAGTCATTCATTCCCGGTGCAATGGCGATGACATCGCATCGACCGCAGCCAGCCTTTTTCGTAAGCCGCCTGGTGTGCTGAAGATCTTGCGTTTTCCATAACTGCGCATGACGCACATGTAATTCGACGGTCACCTACCCGACCAAATCCGCCTTCTAGACTGGCTCCACATTCACGGCAATCAACGTGAATCCGGTTCAACAACCCAAGAAGGAGTTAGTTATGCGTCCCTCAATTCAAGGCCTTGCTCTCGGTGCAGCAATTCTTTTAACAAGTGCGGCCGCGTTTGCGCACCCGGACACCACCGAGCCCGGAAACCACTGGCTCGACCACCTGAAGGCCAGCCAGCCAACGCCCGCGCAACTCGCGCCGCTGGGCTACGCGGTCAAGGGGCCGGCGTCGCGCGAGGTTGATCTCGCTGCGGGCACGGCACACCTGAACGTCGTCGCGGGCGAAACGATTCGCTTCGTGAATGGCGGCAAGGACGTGACATGGCGCTTCGATACCTTGGGGACCCCGACGTTCATGCTGTCTGAGGCGATTCCGGGCGCACCGCGAGTTCGGGTGCACGTAGCGCCTGACTTGTTGTATTCCGGCGGCTAGTCGAAGCCGTCCATCGAAGCTGGCCCAATTATCGAAACAATCGGAGAGATTCCATGACTCGCAAGTTTGTACTGACTATCGTTGCGTCAATGATCGCGGCATCCGCATTCGCAGTGAATACCGACGCCATCAAGAAATCCTACGAACTCAAGGATGGATCCAAAGTTCACGTCTTCATGAACGGCAGGATGGGGATGGAGGATCGGTTCGGTCGCGCGGTATCGATGCAGGAGGGACATGCGATGGAGACCAAGGACGGTCAGAAGATCATGATGAAGGGGAACGAAGTCTGGCGCACCGAGGACATGCTGAAGCACGACACACGCCCCTGATGTGATGCATCTGCTCGTAACGGCAGCCCGATCGGAACTGCCCATAGTCCGTGTTCGGCATCTCGCTGCAGGCGAGTTCTTCCATAGAACTCGCGCTGCTGCGCCGCGAGTTGAAGATCGCGGACAGACGGCACCTTTGACGAAGATGTAAGCGATTCGCCATCTCGTCGTCAGTCTACCAGCGGCATGCTGGCAGCAATCGCGTGGCGTCGCGTCAAGGTGGTCGGCCGCCCTTCGCCCGACATGAAACGGAGACTTGCAATGAATCCACTGACCACTATCGGCATCGGGCTGGCATTTCTCACACTTGCGGGCTGCGCTACGCGTCCTGCAGAGGATCCGAGGTACGCCCGTTCAGACGGATGGCGCCCTGGGCGTGTCGCCGAGGTGGGTGCCGCCGGGGACATCCGGAGGCGCTCGTTCCGAGACTGTCGGGTCAGCAGTTCCGAAGGCTCGGACGGCCTACTCTTTGCGTCCATCTGGTACCGGCGGACGGGGGGTCGAATGGTGCGCATCGCGAAACTAGACCCTGCCCTGGACTTGCACGTCGGCGACCTTGTCTATGTGAATATCGAGAGCTGCGCGCAGCCACCCGAGAAACGCGCGGGATAGTGATCGGGTGTGGCGCAATTTAATTATCACGGAGAGTCTTGAATCTGCGTTGCCGAACAAACGGGTCACAGGCGCCCGACGACTCGCTGGGTTGTCAAACGAGCGGCCCTTCGGGCTGTCCCGGCTCGGGATGGGTCGCCCGACTCCACGGCGGCTCACAAGCAATGAGACTTCAGCGATTCGCGGGGAGAACGAGATAGAAGCTTGTCATTCGACCCATTGAACTCACCGCGACGCTGCCGCCATGCGCAATGACAATCGCCTTGGTAATTGCCAGCCCCAAACCCGTGCCGTCAGTCTTTTCGTGGCTGCGCGCCTTGTCAGCGCGATAAAAGCGGTCAAAGAGGTGTGGGATGTGTGCCGGATCGATGGTCGGCCCTTGATTCTCGACAACCACCCGTACGACGGATGATTCGGTCGAGATGCTGACCCTTACGCAGCTGCCTGCAGTTGCGTAGCGCAAGGCGTTGGATAGCAGATTGCTCAAGGCACGGCGCAGCATCGGGCGGTCTCCCTGCAATTCGCCCGTGCCCGACAGTTGAAACTCAACGCCGCGCTCCTCTGCCAAAGCGTCGTAGAAGTCGAAGAGCGCCTCCACTTCGCGTTCAATGGCGATTCTCTCGATTGATGGCAGCGTCAAGCCATGCTCGGCCTTGGCAAGAAAGAGCATGTCCGAGATCATCCGCGCGAGTCGCTCGAACTCTTCGCCGTTGGAGGCAAGAAGCTCGCGGTAAGACGCAGGATCACGGGCCCGTGAGAGCTCAACCTGGGTCTGGGTCATCAGATTGCTGATCGGGGTTCGAAGCTCATGGGCAATATCCGAAGAGAAGTCCGACAAGCGCTGAAACGCGTCCTCGAGGCGCGCCAGCATCTCGTTCAGGGTGTAAGCGAGATCCGCGAATTCGATCGGCACGGACTCGACCGGAAGGCGCTGATCGAGGCGGCTTGCCGTCACCGCCGATGCGCGCGCCTTCATGGCGCGCACCGGTGCGAGCCCCCTGCATACCGCAAGCCAGCCCAAAAGCGCGCTGATCAGTGCAGCGCCGACCACGAACGCAGACAGGGTCCGGCGGAACGCCTTCATGAACTGGGTGTGATGAGCGATATCGACTGCAACCGCGACGACCGCAGGCGGCGCGTCAGCAATTCGAGTCTTGATCGCCACTGCGAGCCCTCTGAACTTGCGCGGCCCGTCAGCCCACTCGAAAGCATCGAGCCTGCTCAGGCTTTGCGGCCGACTCAACCGCTCGGCAGGGAACCTGACGCCATTGGAGCCGTATAGCACCCGCCCATCTGGCGCCAAAGCGAGCACCGCCAAATCCGGGTGTCCGATGAAGGCATCGCGCAAGTCATTTGCGAGTTCCGCGAGCGACTCCTCGGTCGATATGCGCTCGACCATGTGATGCACGAGCATGACCTTGCCGCCCAGTAGGTCGCGGTCCTGATCCGCAAAATGCCTTTGTAGCGACGAGGCGATGACCGAGCCCAGACCAAGTAGGACGGTGCTCGACACCAAGCCGAACATGATGGTCAGGCGCGCGGTCAGCGAGAGCCGGCGGATCATTCCGGATCCGGCGCTTCCAGCACATAGCCCATGCCGCGCACGGTCTGGATGAGCTTGGTGTCGAAGCTATCGTCTATCTTGCCGCGCAGCCTTCGCACAGCTACTTCGATCACGTTGGTGTCGCTATCAAAGTTCATGTCCCAGACTTGGGACGCAATCAGGGTGCGAGGCAGCACCTCTCCCTCGCGTCGCATGAGGAGTTCGAGCAGGGCGAACTCCTTGGCGGTCAGATCGATCCGCTTGCCGGCGCGCATCACTCGCCGGCGCAGCAAGTCCAACTCGAGGTCCGCGACCGATAATGTCGTGGGCTCGGTGCCGTTTCGGCCGCGCCGCAACAGGGTACGCACCCGGGCCAGCAGCTCGGCGAACGCGAAGGGTTTGACGAGGTAGTCGTCTGCCCCCAGTTCCAGGCCCTTGACCCGGTCCTCGACGGCATCGCGCGCGGTCAGAAACAACACTGGCGTCGACTGGCCACTGTGTCGAACGCTCTTCAGAATCTGCCACCCATCGAGCCCTGGCAGCATGACATCGAGAATTATCAGATCGTAGTTCGTGGTCAGCGCAAGGTGCAGACCATCCGTGCCGTCACGGGCCAGGTCTGTGTTGTAGCCCGCCTCATTGAGGCCTTTGCGAAGGTATTCACCGGTCTTGCTTTCGTCTTCAACAATCAACATCTTCACGCGCACTCTCCAACCGACTCACACAGTCAGTGTGACAGCCCGGTCGCCCTCCAGAGCGCAGATCACTGAAATGTAATCGCGCTGTCAGCTTGCTGATTCCCGTGGCCTGCTCGGCCCAGGCCGGGCCGACCAAACGACGTGGCAAATGCGCTCTGATCGGAGGAATTCCCCGTGGCATCAGCCGCTCCCCACGCGAACCATCAGATCGGAGCGCTCGATCAAACGTCGGCGATCACCCGCCAACGATAGCGGACCCAAGATGACGAGAATGTCATCGCACCGAAAGCCGGCCGTTGGTTGTCAGCGCGCACGCTAACGGCATGGCCTCGAGCCCTTGCGCTTCGAGGCGCGCGCCGCGGCGCGACTGCCAGCGCAATCAACACGTGGAGGCGAAAAACCATGAGAGTCAGTGAACTTGCCCGCTCGACAGGCGTCAGCGCGGACGCCGTGCGCCACTACACCCGCATCGGCTTGTTAGCGCCCGAGAAGGACCCGGACAACGGCTATCGCCGCTTCAACGGCAAGGATCTCTCGCGGCTTCGTTTCATCCTGCAGGCCAAGCTTCTCGGCTTCCAACTCGAAGAAATCGGCCAGATCCTAGGCATGTCCGACCACGGACGCACGCCCTGTCCGGTGGTGAGAGACATCGTCCAGCGACGCATCGTCGAAACACGACAGCGCCTTGCAGAAATGCGCGCACTGCAGGCGCGGCTCGAACAGGCGCTCGCGCTGTGGGCGGAGATGCCCGACGGCGTACCCGACGGCCACGCCGTGTGCGCGCTGATCGAGGCGACCTGCGACGATCCGGCGCACCCGCTGGATGCTTGACCTGTGAGCGACACACAGGTCTAGCGTGAGTCGTGAGACGACGTGCAAAAGGTGGGGGCAGCATGCTCAAGCCACAACAAACAAACCGCTCCACCGCATCCTGGGACGCAGCAGGCTGCCGTTTCTGTGGTGCGCCTGTCGCGGACTCCGCGCTTGCAGTGGGCGGTGCCGGCCGTAGCTGCGAGTCCTGCTATCTCGATCAGTGCAGGGATCGCGCTGGCGCATTCGAACGCGCCTACGAGGGCTTTGCCGAGGCACTCGTCGCGGCGCTGGATCTGCGCGAGCACGAAACCGGCCTGCATTCGAAGCGCGTGGCCTGCCACACGCTGGTCCTGGCACGGCGATTCATGGATCGGCCGGAGGATCTGCAGCGCGTGTACTGGGGCGCACTGCTGCACGACGTGGGCAAGATCGGTGTTCCCGACTCGGTCCTGCTCAAGGCCGGACCGCTGGATGCGGCGGAATGGGCGCTGATGCGGACTCACCCCGAGTCTGGCCGGCAGATCCTGGCGCCCTTGCCGGCATTCGACGAGGCCGCGCAGATCGTCCTCTGCCATGAGGAGCGCTATGACGGATCGGGCTACCCGTCGGGCCTGCGTGGCGAGGCCATTCCGCTGGGTGCGCGACTGTTCGCCGTCATCGACACGCTGGACGCGATGACCTCCGACCGGCCCTATCGCCAAGCCCTCGATTTCGATATCGCCAAGACAGAAATCCTGCGGATGAGCGGCGCTCAATTCGACCCGCTCGCCGTCGCAGCCTTCTTGACCGAGGAGGCGGTCCTGAGGGGCATGGTTGCCCTCAAATGCAGCGCCGCGGCGCCGACCACGTCACCTCCCCGCCTCACTTACTGACTGATATACCAAGGAGAACACCATGCTCACCCAAGACCATTCCGCGCACCAAACGCCGCGTAAGCGCGCCGCAGACAAGGTGGGCCGGCGCAACTGGTGGGTGTTCGGCGGCTTTGCTGCCGTCGCGCTGGTGCTTCTCGCCGCCGAACACCGCGCCCACCTGCTGGGCTGGCTGCCCTGGCTGATCCTGCTCGCCTGCCCGTTGATGCATGTGTTCATGCACGGCGGTCATGGAGGCCATGGCGGGACTTCGAACGAGGGAGAAGACAAATGAGCGAGGCGAATTCGGCCTACGGCTTGTGGTCACTGGTGGTGATCAACTCCGCGGTGTTCATCCTCTTCGCCTTCAGCTTCTTCAAGCCCCGCACCCGGCGCGACTGGCGAACGCTGGGCATGTTCTCGGCGTTCATCGTCGCCCTGTTTACCGAGATGTACGGCTTTCCGCTCACCATCTACCTGGTCTCGGGCTGGCTTGGACAGCACTTCCCGGGGGTGAATTTCCTTGCCCACGACGCCGGCCACCTGCTGGAGGTGATGTTCGGCTGGCGTTCGAACCCGCATTTCGGACCGTTCCACCTGCTCTCCAGCGTGTTCATCGGCGGTGGTTTCTGGCTGCTGGCCTCGGCCTGGCAGGTACTCTACGCCGCGCAGGCGAGCGGACAGCTTGCCACCACCGGGCCCTATGCGCGGCTGCGCCACCCGCAGTACCTGGGTTTCATCGCCATCATGGTGGGCTTCCTCCTGCAGTGGCCGACGCTGACCACGCTGACGATGTTTCCGGTTCTGGTCGTCGTCTACCTGCGCCTTGCTCGCCGCGAGGACGCGGAGGCCGCCGCGGCCTTTGGCGCGGCTTGGACGGCCTATGCGACTCGGACGCCGGCCTTCCTGCCGCGCTGGTCGCGCGGCCAGGGCGGACCCTCGCACCGGCAGGGCGACGCACGCTCCTAGGACAGAGGTCAAGGCGCCAGGAGGGAACGACGATGAACGGAGAAGAGAGTATCCGGAGGATCCTCAATCTGGTCCGAATCACGGCGCCGACCTGGGGTATCAGCGACAAGGCACTTGCACGGGTGGAGGTGCGGTTGCTGTCGCGTTCATCCCGCTGGCGACAGGCGCAACGGGGATTCTCGCCTGAGCGGCCCGGCGCGGAGGCCGGCCGCCCGGGCCTCCTTCGCTGCGCCGCCGACTTGCCGTGCTGCGATTGGCGTGCGACAGCCCCGTTTTCCGCCAATAGCACGGAGCGTCGTTCCGAGCGAATGAAACCTCGAAATACCGGTTGACCTGTGAGTTGCACACAGGTCTAGCCTGGAATCAGGGCAACACTCAGGAGATCAAAATGGACCCGGCCACCACTCTCAAATTGCAAGGTGGGCACTCCAATGGGCATGGCCACGTGCACGGTGCGCATGCGTCACATCACGACCATGGTGGCTCCCACGGACTGACGGTGAAAGATCCCGTCTGCGGCATGCAGGTAACGCCCGGAAGGGGCAAGCCCCAGCGGGAACATGAAGGCGTGACCTACCATTTCTGCTCGCAGAAATGCCACGACAAGTTCGCGGCCGATCCGGCGCATTACGTCAGCGGCGCGCACCGCGAACAAGCCCAAGACGCGGCTAAGGGCACGCAATACACCTGCCCGATGCACCCCGAGATCGTTCGCGACGCACCCGGGGAGTGCCCGAAGTGCGGCATGGCGCTGGAGCCGATGGGCGTGCCGGCCCCGGACGACGGACCGAACCCCGAACTGGTCGATTTCAAGCGCCGATTCTTCATCGGCGCTGTCCTCACCGTGCCCCTGCTGCTGCTCACCATGGGGCCCTTGCTCGGTTTGGGCGCGGTGCGTGAAGCGCTTGGCGAGCGCTCGGCACAGTGGGTCGAGTTGCTGTTGAGCGCGCCGGTCATTCTCTGGGGCGGCTGGCCGTTCTTCGTTCGTGCCGTGAAATCCGTCGTCAACCGCAGTCTCAACATGTTCACCCTGATCGGCATGGGCGTGGGTTCGGCCTTCCTGTTCAGCGTCGTCGCGGTGCTTGCCCCCGGCTTGTTTCCGCAAGGGTTTCGTGATGCGCAGGGACACGTCGGCGTGTACTTCGAGGCCGGCGCAGTGATCGTGGTGCTGGTCCTGCTAGGGCAGGTGATGGAGCTCGGCGCACGCGAGCGCACTGGCTCGGCGATCCGCGCGCTGCTCGATCTCGCCGCCAAGACCGCGCGGGTGATCCGTGGCGACGGGCGCGAGGAGGAGATTCCGCTCGAAGAGGTGGTGGTCGGAGACCGGCTGCGGGTGCGCCCGGGCGACAAGATCCCGGTGGATGGCGTGGTCGTCGAAGGCCGCTCGTCGGTGGATGAGTCGATGATCTCGGGCGAACCGGTGCCGGTGGAAAAGGTGGCTGGCGATGCGGTCACCGGCGCGACGATCAATGGCACGGGTTCGATGGTGATCGAGGCGAAACGGGTCGGCGCGGACACGCTGCTCGCCCAGATCGTCGAGATGGTGGCCAACGCGCAGCGCTCGCGTGCTCCGATCCAGAAGCTCGCCGACTCGGTTGCCGGCCTGTTCGTGCCGGCGGTGATCGGCATCGCGATCCTGGCCTTCATCGCCTGGGCGATCTGGGGCCCCAGTCCGGCGCTCGCCTACGCGCTAGTCTCGGCCGTGGCGGTGCTGATCATCGCCTGCCCCTGCGCGCTGGGGCTGGCCACGCCGATGTCGATCATGACCGCCACCGGGCGCGGCGCCCAGGCCGGTGTGCTGATCAAGAATGCCGAGGCTCTGGAGCGCTTCGCCAAAGTGGACACGTTGATCGTCGACAAGACTGGCACGCTGACCGTCGGCAAACCGAAACTGGTGGCCGTGCTGCCCGAAGCCGGGCATGACGAAACCGAGGTGCTTGGCCTGGCCGCCAGCCTCGAGCGCGGATCGGAACACCCGTTGGCCGAGGCGATCGTCGCGGGGGCCGAAGAGCGCGGTATCGAAATGGCCAAGGCCGAGGCGTTCGAGGCGATCACCGGCATGGGGGTCAAGGGGGTTGTCGGCGGCAAGGCCGTGGCGCTCGGTAACGCCAAATTGCTGGCCGAGTTGGGGCGTGACGGCGGCCGCTTCCTCGAAGCGGCAAACGCCCGCCGCGATCAGGGCGAAACCGTGATGTTCGTGCTGATCGGCGATGAGGTCGCAGGGATGGTGAGCGTCGCCGATCCGGTCAAGGAAACCACGCGCGAAGCGCTTGAGGCACTGCATGCCCAGGGCCTGAAGATCATCATGGCCACGGGCGACAACGAGCGCACCGCGCGTGCCGTCGCCGGACGGCTCGGCATCGACGAAATCCGCGCCGACGTGCTGCCCGCCGACAAGGCCCGCATCATCAAGGAGCTGCAGGCGAAGGGGCACAAGGTGGCGATGGCCGGCGACGGCGTCAATGACGCGCCGGCGCTGGCCCAGGCGGACGTCGGCATTGCCATGGGCACCGGCGCCGACGTGGCCATCGAGAGCGCTGGCTTCACCCTCGTCAAGGGTGACCTGAACGGCATCGTGCGCGCGCGGCGGCTGTCGGTCGCAACCATGCGCAACATCAAGCAAAACCTGTTCTTCGCACTGGTCTACAACGCTGCCGGCGTGCCGGTGGCGGCCGGGGTCCTGTACCCGTTCCTCGGCATCCTGGTGTCGCCGATCTTTGCCGCGGCTGCGATGAGTCTGTCGTCGGTGTCGGTGATCGGCAATGCGCTGCGGCTTCGCCGAGTGCGGATCTAAGCCCGGGCGACGTTGCCCGGGCGGAAACGAAAAGGAGAGAGAAATGGAATGGCTCACTCAGAACTGGACCCTGGCGGTATTCGCCGCGGGTGCGGTGCTCCTGATACTCCGCGGCGGTATGCGCTGCAGGCATGCGGACTGGGGCGACCATGGCAGAGCGCGACGCCGCACAAGCGACGCAGCCATTGCTGAGGCGCTTGCAAGCGCACGCCAATTTTGGCGCCGGCGCGGCTAGATCAGGAGGACCCGACCATGAGCGAACACGCGCTTTCACGACCCGACCCAGTGCGCCGTCAACTACTCGTTGCGACCGGCGTGGCAGGTGGCCTCGCCACCGCCGCAACCGCCGTGCCGTTCGTGGCCAGCCTTACCCCGAGCGAGCGAGCGCGATCGGCGGGGGCGCCCGTTACCGTCGATTTCGCCCAAATCCCACCTGGAGAAATGATGACTGTCGCGTGGCGCGGCCAGCCGGTTTGGATCCTGCGGCGTACGCCTCAGATGATCGGCAGCTTGCAGGACCTCAACAGCGAGCTGCTTGATCCCGCCTCGGAACGCCCGCAACAGCCCGAGTATTGCCGTAATCAATGGCGCTCGCGCGAACCCGAGGTCCTGGTCGCCATCGGTCTGTGCACCCATCTGGGCTGCGTACCGACATTTCGCCCCGACATCTCGCCCCCCGATATCGGCCCCGACTGGCGGGGAGGCTACTTCTGCCCCTGCCACGGCTCGCGATTTGATCTCGCCGGGCGCGTTTATCGGCGCGTGCCCGCGCCGCTCAATCTGCAGATCCCGCCGTATCACTTTCAGAGCGAAACGACCGTCACCGTGGGCCTCGATCGGAAAGGCACCTGAGCGCGATCATGACCCCATTGATGATGTCGCGATTGTCATCTCGAGGTCAGCTTGCGGTTGGGTGCCCGAGCGTACGCTATTCGCATGAATTGACCAGGAGAAGAATCATGAAAACGCTTGCCATTCCCGCGCTGACCCTGTCGCTTGTGCTCGCATCGCCTGCCTTTGCTGTTGATGGGCACCACCCCGATCAGGCAGGGCCCGCTGCCGCAGCCCCGGCGCAGATGGGCGCGCTCGCCGAGAAGATGCGTGACAACGCGAAGAAGATGGCTTCACAGGCCGACCGGATCGCCAACGCGAAGAGCGATGAGGAGCGTCGCGCAGCCCTGTCCGAACACATGCAGACCATGCAGGAAAACATGCGTATGGCACGTGGCATGAATCACACGGCAATGGGTTCTCAGATGATGCCTGGATCGACTCCCATGATGCAGGGAGGCGATCAAGGTGTGGCCGATCGTATGCGTGACATGAAACCGTGCATGGAGATGATGGAACAGATGATGGGCCGTGGCGATCATGCGGCAATGAAGTCGTGTGGGTCGAGCTGTTCAGATAAGTCCGTCGACCAATGGGATGAGTCTGTATGGGGTGATCCTTGATCTGACGGCTGAAGCGCGCGGCGTAGCCCCTAGCTCCGGCCAGGCGGCCGGCTGGCGCGTATGCTTTCTAAGCAGCCATTTGCAGTAGCTCCCTCTCTTGTTCCGCAAGCAGCGTTGAATTCGGGTGTATCTATGGCACTTTCAAGCTGCCGGCGACCCAGCGGACAAGAGCGCAACCGCCGACGTGCGCCGAGTGAAACGAGGAGCGACTGATGCCAAGTGCGTTGCCGCCGCTCGATGCGCACCGTCGTGGGCAATCTCACAGGCTGCTTCGATCCTAAAGCGACGGTCAGCCTGTGGCGTTGTGAGCGTCGGCGATCTGAGATTGGGGCCGACAGGGATGCTTAAGCCGCCCCTATTCTGCGAAGCCCAACTGCTCCCGGCTTGCAACGAATCAATCCGCGTGCACGACAGGTTGCCTTTGTGCACATGGCAGACGCCCACAAGGGCGGATAGCACCACTTCCATGCTTGCGAGATCTGCCAGCTTCCGACGCACATCCCTGAGCTTGCGGTCGGCCAGGCGCAGACAACCGGGAGGCGCGCCCGGTGCGGACTGTCGCATGCATGGCATGGAGGAGCGCATCGACATGATGCGGATGATGATGGTCGGTGGCGACGCCGCGAAGTTGCCGATGAAGTGCGCAGTGACAGGACAGGAGATGGAGATGAAGCGATGGTTCGGACGAATGCTGGAGGCGATGCGAAGCTGGATGAAGAGCAATGCCAAATCGCATGCCGAAGCCAAGGCGCAGGGCTGCTGTTCGGCACCACCGCCTGGCGCAGGTCGCGACACGCGGCACCCGGGGAACAGATCCTGAGTCCCCCGGCGCATCGATGGTTGCGCGACGAACGCGATACAAGAGAGCGCGCAGCTCTAGTGGCTCGCTGCTCCCCGCTGGTCTTGGGCTCACGCCGGTACCGTTTGCGCCATGGTCAGGCGAGGCCTCGCGACTCGCGCCAGGCGTCGGCGCTGAATAGCGGGCAGCAGAGCTCGCCGATACATGCGCGGCAATCATTCAAGAGTGCAGTTTTCATGGGCTCCAAGCTTGCGAGATCGGTCAGCTCGTCGCACCAACAGGCGCTGTGAATGAATCCTTCGAACAAACCGGATGCTATCCACCCGCCCGAGCTTCCTTCCGGCAACGATCAGCCGAAGCGTACGCGCTTCCTGGTTCCCCTCGCGCTGTTCGTCCTGCTTGTGCTGTTCCTGGGAGTCGGCCTGTTTCTCAACCCGCGCGAAATACCCTCGCCGTTGATCGGCAAGCCCGTCCCGAGCTTTGAATTGCCGCCGGTGCAAGGGCGCTCGCTCGGTTTGAAGAGCAAGGATCTCGAGGGCGAGGTGTCCCTGGTCAATGTCTTTGCGTCGTGGTGCGTGGCCTGCCGCGCTGAGCACCCCGTGCTGGTCGAACTCGCACGCCGGCAGGTGGTGCCAATCCACGGCCTGAACTACAAGGACCAATCGGACGACGCCGCGCGATGGCTCGACGAATGGGGAGATCCCTACAGCAGGACTGGCGCTGACATTTCCGGGCGCGTCGGAATCGACTGGGGCGTCTACGGTGTGCCCGAGACTTTCCTGATTGGCACTGACGGGCGCATCGCATATAAGCACATCGGCCCGCTGACCGCGGAATTTGTCAGGGACGAGCTGATTCCGATGATCGAGCGCTTGAGACGGTGAGCGCGGACGGCGCCAGGCAGGTGCGCGATTTGCGCCATCATGCCGTCAGCGGTCCGGTCGCGCCAAGATCTTGCGCCCGACTTCAGAAGCGGCTGGCATCGTGGCGGTGGTAGCGATGGGGCCGGCGGCGAGCACGGGAAAACTGACTACGCTCAGCTCGTGGTTCCTCCAGATATTCTCAGTGCTGTGCCAGCTCGGCTGCCAAAGCGTGCGACTCCTTTTCAAGATCAAAGGTATTGCAGACAATTTCCGAAGACGACGGAGGATGAGATGAAGTGTCAGTGCATGAGGAATTTGATTCGAGGACTTTCGTGCGGTTTGGCTGCGCTGCTCTTGCTGGCGAGCGCTGCGGCAGTGGCGGCCGTCGGCCTCACCCATATTCATGGTCTTACATGGAGCGCAGACGGGAAGCGCCTCTATGTTCCGAGCCATCATGGCCTGGCCGTTTTCGAGGCGGGGAAATGGTCCAAGGCGCCCGGTCCGGAGCACGACTACATGGGCTTCTCGGGCACGCGAGAGCGTTTCTACAGCAGCGGTCACCCCGCGCCGGGATCAGGCCTGGTGAATCCGTTCGGTCTGATCAGAAGCGACGACGGCGGCAAATCCTGGAAAAAGCTGGGACTCGAAGGCGAATCGGACTTCCATCTGCTGGCCACGAGCTTCGCCACGAACGCGATCTACGTGGTCAACCACGGCAAGAATTCGCGGATGTCGTCGGCCGGAATCTACTCTACGGTCAATGACGGTTTTGCCTGGAACAAGGCCGCCGGTCGCGGCCTGAGCGGGGAGACCGTGAGTCTTGCGGTGCATCCGGCCAACGCTGAAATCGTGGCCGTGGGTACGCGCGACGGCCTCTTCCTATCGACTGATTCGGCAGATGAGTTCAAGCACCTGACGTCGGGCCAGGCCCTCGCGGTGGCCTTTGATCTGAATGGCACCCACCTGTGGTACGCTGGGCATGACGGCAAGCCGACCCTCACGCGCGTGGACTGGAAGAGCGGCCAGATGAATTCGGTGACCTTGCCGCTGCCTGCGGACGATGCTGTCGCCTATCTTGCGCAGAATCCTGCCCGGACAGACGAATATGCGATTGCGACCTTCAAGCGCAGCGCCTTCCTGAGCCGTGACGGCGGCAGCACCTGGGAGCCGATCGCACGCGAGGGTCAGGGCATTGATCGACTGAAATAGACGAACCTGAAAGGAGCATGGGGACAGATCCGCCCGAGCTGATCTAGAGCGCGCCGAGAAATTGGCACGCCGCGTCGTGCGAATGTCGACAGGATCCCGCGAACGTAGGGCGTGGACTCCGCGTCGCCATCAAACCGATACCTCAATGCGTATGGCGGTGGTGAGCATCCGGGAAGTGAGGGTGCTTGTGGACCAGAGCGGCATGGCGATGCCTGTGCTCATGAGGCTCGATCCAGGCCCAGTGGCCGTCATGGTCATGCTGGTGGTGCGCATCGTGGACATGGGGGTGGCTGTGCTCGACCGGTTCGTGCGTGTGCAGGTGATCATGCCGCTCGGTGAGATGCAGCCACACGCCCCAGCCCATTAATGCAGCCGCAAGCCAGAACGTAGTATTTGTCTGCTCGCCGAGCAAGAGCAGAGCCACCGCGGCGCCGACGAAGGGCGCGGTTGAGAAGTAGGCGCCGGTTCGCGCAGTGCCGAGTCCGCGCTACGCCAGCACGAAGAGAACCAGGCTCACGCCTAGCCCAGCAGCCCGACCGCCATGGTTTCAATGCGCGCGGACACCGCATCCACGTCGAAGGCGATTATGGCGCGCTTCTTGTAATGGGCAATGCGGAGCCCGGGACGCACGTCCTCGCGCAAGGTGCCGCGATGGGGAAAAGCCCGCAGACTCTCGCAGTAGCTTACGATGGCGTCGGTATACCGGGCCGTAATCTCGGGTGAGACCACAGTCGTTATGTAGCGGTACAGCGCACAAATCTGCTCCACCGCCTCGGGGGCAGAGACGACGCGATAGTTCACCGCGTCTTGGCGTGCTCGGAGGCAAGACGGGTACGTACCTGGGCCGCGGTGACCGCTCGAGACGGATCGGCCTTCAGTGAATCGTGAGCCGGGCCGACCTCGTCCGAATTGCTCGGCCTAATGCCGAAGCAAGCGCAGACCATTTGACACAACCAGCAGGCTTGCACCCATGTCGGCAAACACCGCCATCCACATGGTGCCCATGCCCAGCAGCGTCAAGACAAGGAAGACCGCCTTGATGCCAAGTGCCAGCGCAATGTTCTGGATCAACACCCTGCGGGTAGTGCGCGACAAGCGGACGAAGCGCGCGATCTTGTTGAGATCGTCATCCATCAGTGCCACATCGGCGGTCTCGATTGCCGTGTCTGTGCCGGCCGCGCCCATGGCGAAGCCTATGTCTGCGCGCGCCAGCGCGGGCGCGTCGTTGATGCCATCGCCGACCATGCCGACCACGCCGCGTTGCGCGTAGGCTTCGACCGCACGTAGCTTGTCCGCGGGCAGTAGATCGCCCACGGCCTCGTCGACCTGCACCTGGGTGGATATCGCGCGTGCTGTGTGTGCGTTGTCGCCGGTCAGCATCGCCGTCTTGATGCCTAACTCGCGCAGTGCCAGGATCGCACTGCGACTGCTGTCCTTGACTGTATCGGCAACCGCGAACAGCGCCAGCGCGTTCGCGCCATCGGTGAGCACGATGACGGTCTTGCCTTGCTCCTCCAACTTGCTGAGCTGTGCCTCTAAGGAGGGCGAGCAAACACCCAATTCATGGATCAAGCGATGGTTGCCAAGCTGGTAGGGAACGCCATCGATGGTGCCGCGCACGCCCCGACCGGGGAGGGCCGCAAAGTCAGCGACCGCCAGGGGAGCGATGCCGCTGTGTTGCCTCGCAGTGGCGATTGCGCGCGACACTGGATGGTCTGAGCGCACGGCGAGGCTGGTCGCGATCTGAACCGCATCCAACTCGTCGGTCTGATCCAGCAGCATCGTATCGGTCAATGCGGGTTTGCCGTGGGTGAGGGTGCCGGTCTTGTCGAACGCAAGCCACACAAGCTTGTGACCTTCTTCGAGGTACACGCCGCCCTTGATCAGAATGCCGTGGCGCGCGGCCGCGGCCAGACCACTGACGATGGTTACCGGCGTCGCAATAACGAGGGCGCATGGACACGCAATGACCAGCAACACCAGTGCTCGATACGCCCAATCGTGCCAGCTTCCGCCTAGAAACAAGGGCGCAACAATGGCCACAGCCAGCGCAAGGGCGATCACAGTCGGTGTATAGACTCTGGCAAACTGGTCGACAAAGCGCTGGCTCGGCGCTCGCGCGCCCTGCGCCTCCTCGACGGCGTGGATGATGCGTGCCAAAGTCGAGTGCGTGGCCTCGGCCGTGACACGGTATTCGAGCGAACCTGATGTGTTGATCGTGCCGGCAAACACTGCATCGCCAGTCGTCTTATCCACAGGCAAACTCTCGCCAGTGATGGGCGCTTGGTTGACACTGGACCTGCCACTCGTGACCTCGCCATCGAGGGCGATACGCTCACCCGGCCTGACCCGCACGATCTGACCGACCGCGACGAGCTTCGCCGGCATCTCATCCCAACTGCCGTCCGGCCCCTGCACTGTTGCCAGCTCAGGCGCAAGTTGTACCAAGCTGCGAATCGCGTCGCGCGCCCGGTCCAACGATTTCGACTCGATCAACTCTGCGATGGTAAACAGAACCATGACCATGGCGGCCTCTGGCCATTGTCCTAACAGCACTGCACCCGTGACGGCAATGCTCATCAGCGCGTTGATGTTGAGATCTCTATGGCGCAACGCGATCCAACCCTTCTGGTAAGTGGCGACGCCACTGAGCGCGATGGCGAAAATCGCCAGCGCTGGAGCGACCCAACTTGGCCAAGCGAGCCAATTCGCGACTTCGGCGGTCAAGGCTGCGATGCCGGCCAGCGCCAGGGGCCACCATGGCTTCTCCTGTGGCCCCGCCCGTGGCGGTGCGCTCGCCGCGCCCGTCACTGGCGCCGCGGTCATCCCCAACTCGCGAATGGATGCCTCGACAGCCGGCCCGGCGTCGGCGTGGTGTTCGACGGTCAGTACACGCTGCACCAGGTTGAACTCCAATGCTTGCACTTCGGCCATCTCGCCGAGCCTCTTGCGAATTAACGCCTCCTCGGTCGGACAGTCCATCTGGGCGATGTGCCAACGAGATAACGTCTTGCTGGGAGGAACCCGGCACGTCGCAGCAATGGCACCGTCAGCGTCCGGTACGCACACACCATCGCTCGTACAACAGTCGCGTGGGTTCCGAGACGGGCGCCCATGACGGGCCTCGGCGCCGCCATGGCGACACGAATCGCCCGGACTGCAGGCGTTCGGGGAAGAGGAAGGTTTTTCGCCGTGATAGGACATCGCACGATCCCGGGTTGTCGATATGGTCCATTTCACACCTTGAAGCTACTATAGGGTCAAGCGATTTCGGAGCCAGTACATGAGAATCGGTGAGCTTGCCCAAATGGGGCAATGCACGGAGCAAACCGTGCGCTACTACGAAAAGAAGGGATTGCTGCCTGCAGCGGCGCGCACGGAAGCCAACTATCGGATCTACGACAGCGCCCATGTCGAGCGCTTGCGCTTTATTCGCAACTGTCGAGCGTTGGACATGACGCATGAGGAAATCCGCGGCTTGCTGGACCTGATGGAGCAGCCAGCAAGCGATTGTGGCGGTGTCAATGGCCTTCTTGACGAGCACATTGCTCACGTTGATGCCCGGATCACCGAGCTCGCCGCGCTCAAACGCCAGCTCGCTGGACTCCGTGAGCGCTGCCAAAGCAATCAAGCCGTGAACGAGTGCGGCATCCTCGAGGGGCTGGCTTCAATGGAAACAGAACCTCGTCGCGCGCCGCAAAGCCATCTTGGCTGACCGGCGATGTACCGCCTTACGGAAAGCCTTTGCGGGATTTTCGACTCACGTGCGTTTCCCGGTTCGGCAGATCGAATCGGCTTTTTCTAGGTGAAGCGATAGCGATTCGCGGGCGTTTGGCAGTGCTAGCGGGCGGCCCTCAAGAAATCGCTTCAGTTTCGCGCTTCTCAGTCGTTGCTAGACCATCTGCGCGCCCTGATTTTCCTCCCGTTGGTCGGAGAAATCGGTGCGCGATTTATGGTGATGGGGCGCGGTGCCGGATGGTGAGGATTCCCCAGCGGCGTGCGTTCCCCGATGCGACAGGAGCCGAATCATGCGTTGCTTCCCTCTCCGAGGTGCCCTATTGGCCGCCTCCATCCTCGCGATCAGCCTGTCTCCGTCCGTTTTCGCGGATGAAGCGTTCCAGTTCGAGGCAAGCTACAGCGGTGAATACTGGGAGAACGTGAAGGGTGGAATCAAGCGAGGCGGTGCGTTTATCGACAATATTGATGCTACTTTGGAGGTCGACGCCGAACTAGCATTCGGATTGAGCGGTGGTACCGCCTTCGCCTATGTTCTTTACAACAACTCCTCGACATTGTCCGAGCCCATCGTCGGAGATACACAGACAGTAAGTAACATCGATAACAGCCACGTGCTTCGCCTGTACGAACTTTGGTACGAGCAGGCATTCGGGGCGGGTCAGTCTTTGAAATTCGGGCTGTACGACCTCAATTCCGAATTCGATGCAATTGAGCCTGCCGGACTGTTCATCAACTCCTCACATGGAATTAGTCCGGAGTACTCACAAAGCGGAGTGAATGGACCTTCAATTTTCCCATCGACGTCTCTGGCACTTCGCTACTTTAACCAGCTCAACGATGTTGTATCTGTTCAAGCAGCTATCTTGGACGCCGTTCCGAACGATCCGAACGATCCTCAGCGAAATAGGATTAGGCTCAGTGGCGACGAAGGCTCGTTGATCGCGCTTGAATCGAATTTTGAATCTGACGGTCGGCGCTATGGTCTTGGAACTTGGTTCTACTCGGAAAAATCCGCAACGCTGAATGGCACCGGTATGGAAAACAACCGGGGCATTTACGGAATCTATCGAAACCAACTGATGTCGGCGGCGGCCGATGGCAAGGATCTCGCGTTCTGGCTAGTTTACGGAGTGGCAAAGGAATCGGTTAACCCGATTTCGGCCTACCTTGGTGGCGGTGTTGTCGTGAGTCAATTTATTCCCGGGCGTCCAGATGATACGATCGGATTTGCCGTTGCACACGCACGCAACGGAAACGCGTATCGCGATTCGATTGCCACGACCGGGGCACGGCCAGAATCCGCTGAGACAAACTTCGAACTGACCTATCGCGCGACGATCAATGACCGAATCGTGATTCAGCCAGATATCCAATATATCAGGAATCCGGGCACGGATCCGGCACTGGACGACGCACTAGTGATCGGTATTCGCGTCGAGGTTCGTCTGCTCTGACGCCTGTCTGAAGGTGAGGCGTCGATCGCTGAGATTGCGGTCTCGATTTGAACTGGCGAGGCATTCTTCGGACAGTGCGGAGTTGGTGTCGCCGCCAACTACCGCTGCCGATCAATATTGAAAGAATGACTTGAGTCGCTCCTGCCGCCGTACGAACGCGGGAAGAACACAACCGACCCTACTCGTCGTTCGATTCATCTCCGCTGAGCCCCGGTTGCCCGCCGAATCAGGAGGATCTGGGTGTGATTGCTTCTTCGCAACGCCTGATATTCACGTAGACACGATCCCCGGCATTGAATCCAGATTTTCCCGACAACGGTGCAACGCGCGCATAGGGGTGTCCATTCCTGCGAAACGCGATGAGCGCATACTCTTGGGTGACCGAGGTCGTGGGGTCTGTCTTCCGGCAATCGTAAAACGCAGGCCGTTTTAGACTATCAGCCGATCCGGTTTGGAGGACAGTACCCTTGTACCAACCGTCATCACGGGCAAATTTCCCCTCATGTACCACCCGGCCTGCACATCCGGAAATCGAGATCAGTGCGGCAAGGCTCAGTCCAATCGTAACGATCTTCATCTTAAATTCTCCGACAATTTCATTCGACTTAGCGCGCCAGGCAACGGCGCAATTTTCCCATCTCTTAGAGCACAATCAATTTGCGTGTGGATGGACCGTGGCAGTGTTGGCGACGGCCAGGTCTTGGCCGTCGCGTGCTAGCCCCGTTTAACGCCGATTGGCTTGCGCCCACTTCGAGAACGTTGCATAGAGCGCTGGCAGCACGAAGAGCGTCAACAAGGTACTGGAGGCAAGTCCACCAACGACGACGGTTGCGAGCGGGCGCTGCACCTCAGAGCCAACCCCGTGCGAGAGCAGCATCGGGATCAGGCCCAGGGCCGCGATCGCGGCCGTCATCAGCACCGGCCGCAATCTCGACAGCGCTCCGTCGAATACGGCCTGCGGGACATCGAGTCCGGCATCGACGTTCTGATTGATGGCATTGACCATGACCACCCCATTGAGTACGGCGACTCCGAAGAGCGCAATAAAGCCGATCGAGCCAGGGACTGAAAGATATTGACCACTCAGGTAGAGCGCTGCGATGCCGCCAATCAGCGCAAGCGGAACGTTGAGCATGATCAGGAGCGCCTGTCCGACCGAACTGAAAGCGAAGTAGAGCAGCAGAAAGATCAGGCCCAGTGATAGCGGAACCACGATCATCAGACGCTGCTGCGCGCGCTTCTGATTCTCGAACTGCCCGCCGAATACCACTGAGTATCCAGGCGGGAGGTCAACCTCAGCGCCGATCCGTTCGCGCAGTTCATCCACCAGGCTGCCCATGTCACGATCGCCAACGTTCGACTGGATTACCACCCGGCGCTGGACATCATCACGGCGAATCTGCGGCGGACCCGACTCGATGACAACCTCGGCGACGTCCCCCAGCCTTACCCACGCGCCGTTGGTCGCAAGCAGCACGAGTTGC
>JAGRFY010000137.1 GCA_020445765.1 Rhodocyclaceae bacterium
ACTTGTAGCGGTGCATCTCCGGCACGGGTGCCTTGAAGATCTCGTGGTTGACCCGGTAGGCACCGTAGCAGTCATAGACGAAAATGGCCGCCAGGATGACGTAGATCGCCATCGTCGCGCCTTCCGACACCATCTTCACGCCGGACGGCGAGAGCTTCCAGGCGAGCAGCGCGAGGGCCGCGTACATCGGGATCTTCATCAGCAGCATGAAGGCGAAGTCGCCCTTGCTGGTGACCTCGAGGCCGCCACTCTTCTTCGGCTTGAAGTAGGTCGAGCCCTTCGGTGTGTTCGACACGCTGAAGTAGTACACGAAGCTGAAGGCGAGACAGATCGCGCCGGTGACACCAATCGCGTAGCGCCAGCCGTCTTCGCCGCCGAACACCAGCGCCAGGCTCGGCAGGATCATCGCCGCGGCTGCCGATCCGAAATTGCCCCAGCCACCGTAGATGCCCTCGGCGGTGCCCAGCTCGTTGGCCGGGAACCACTCGCTGACCATGCGAATGCCGATGACGAAGCCGGCACCGACGAAGCCCAGCATGAAGCGGGCGATCGCGGCCTGGGTGAAATCGTCGGCCATGGCGAACATGAAGCAGGGGATGCTGGAGATCGCGAGCAGCGCCGAATAGGCGATGCGCGGACCGAACTTGTCGGTGAACATGCCGATCAGGATCCGCGCCGGGATCGTCAGCGCGACGTTCAGGATCAGCAGGGTCTTGACCTGGGACTTGTCGAGACCGAGCGAGTCGGCGATCGCCGCCAGCATCGGCGCGTGGTTGAACCACACCACGAAGGTGATGAAGAAGGCCACCCAGGTCAGATGAAGTGTCTTCATCTTTCCGCTGAATGACAGCAGGTTGAATCCCTTGTCGCTACTCATATCGAATTTCCTCGGAGGCTTGAAATCGGTGCGCCCGGACGCAAACCGCCCCCGCGGCCATGGGGCCACGGTGCGGTTGCCTCAGCGGCTGCTGAATCGGGTTGTCGTCAGGGCTGGATCTGGAGGAAGACCACGCCCTGATCGACGCGAGCGGCGAACTTCCGTGCGCAGCCTTCGTCCGGCGCCACCGCCTGGCCGTCTTCGAACTGGATCTTCCAGTTGTGCAGCGGGCAGGTGACGCTCGAGCCATGGACGATGCCCTGCGACAGCGGCCCACCCTTGTGTGGGCACTTGTCGTGCAGCGCGAACACCTGGTCGTCGGCGGTGCGGAACACCGCGATGTCACCGTGGCGGGTGCCCTTGACGACGCGCGATCCGAGCCGCGGGATGTCGTCGAGAGGGCACAGGCGTTTCCATTCGATATCGGTGTCGGTCATTGTTGCGTCCATCTCAGGCCTCTCCGATGCGAGGGTTCAGGCGGATTTCGTCGGAATTGTCCGGCTCGCGGCGCGGGGTGATGCCCCAGTCTTCCCATTCGCTCATGGCAATCTCCTCAGACCGTCAGCGGTTCGAAGGCGCGGCGCAGATCGGGCTGCTCGGCCCGCTCCTGCCAAGGGTCGGCGTAGTCCTGCAGCGCGTAGAGCAGGCGCTCGTACAGGGCCTTGCGATTGTCGGCGTCGTCGAGGACCAGCTTCTTGACGTGGTCGAGGCCGACACGCCCGATGTAATGGACGGTGCGCTCGAGGTAGTAGCCCTCCTCGCGGTAGAGCTGGAGGAAGGCGCCGGAGATCTCCATGACCTCCTCTTCCGTCTTCGCCTTGCTGAAGAACTGAGCGACGTCGGTCTTGATGCCACCGTTGCCGGCGACATAGATCTCGTAGCCCGAATCGACGCCGATGATGCCGACGTCCTTGATGCCGGCTTCGGCGCAATTGCGCGGGCAGCCCGAGACCGCGAGCTTGACCTTGTGCGGCGACCACATGCCGAACAGCATTTTCTCGAGCTTGACGCCGAGGCTCATCGACAACTGGGTACCGAAGCGGCAATGCTCGGCGCCGACGCAGGTCTTCACGGTGCGGATCGACTTGCCGTAGGCGTGGCCCGAAACCATGCCGGCCTGGCCGAGGTCGTGCCAGATCAACGGCAGGTCCTCCTTCTTGACGCCGAGCAGGTCGATGCGCTGGCCGCCGGTGACCTTGACGGTCGGCACCTGGTACTTCTCGGCGGCGTTGGCGATCGCGCGCAGTTCGTCCGGCGTGGTCAGGCCGCCCCACATCCGAGGCACCACCGAATAGGTGCCGTCCTTCTGGATGTTGGCGTGGGCGCGCTCGTTGATGAAGCGGCTCTGGGGATCGTCGACCGCCTCGTGCGGCCAGGTGGATATGCAGTAGTAGTTGAGCGCCGGACGGCACGAAGCGCAGCCATTGGGCGTCTTCCAGTCGAGGAAGTCGATCGCCTGCTGCACCGACAGCAGGCTGTGCTCGCGGATCGCCTTGCGCACCTCGCCGTGGGAGCGGTCGGTACAGGCGCATACCGCCTTGTCCTTGGAATCGGCCGGCTCGTAGGCACCGCCGACGGTCGAGGCGAGAATCTGCTCGACCAGGCCGGTGCAGGAACCGCAGGAACTCGAGGCCTTGGTGTGCTTGCGCACGTCGTCGAGCGAGAACAGGCCCTTTTCCTTGATCGCCTTGACGATGGTGCCCTTGCACACGCCATTGCAGCCGCACACCTCGGCCTCGTCCGGCATGCTCGCGGCGAGGTCGTTGCCCTTGTGGCCGGTGTCGCCCAGGTGGCTGTTGCCGAACAGCAGGTGGTCGCGGATCTCGGCGACGTTCTGACGGTCCTTCAGCATCTGGAAGTACCAGGCCCCGTCCTTGGTGTCGCCGTACATCACCGCACCAACGATCGCGTCGTCCTGCAGCACGACCCGTTTGTAGACGCCGGCGCCGGGATCGTGCAGCACGATGTCCTCGGTGCCTTCACCGCCTGAGAAATTGCCGGCGGAGAAGACGTCGATACCGGTGACCTTGAGCTTGGTCGAGGTCACCGAACCGCGATAGACGCCGATGCCGAACATCGCCAGATGGTTGGCGCAGACCTTGGCCTGCTCGAACAGCGGGGCGACCAGACCGTAGGCGATGCCGCGGTGATTGGCGCATTCGCCGACGGCATAGACCCGCGGGTCGTAGGTCTGCATCGTGTCATTGACGACGATGCCACGCTCGCAGTGCAGGCCGGCCGACTCGGCCAGCCCGGTGTTCGGGCGGATGCCGGCAGCCATCACCACCAGGTCGGCCGGGATGGAACTGCCGTCCTTGAACTTCACGGCAGCCACGCGACCCGACTCGCCGGCCACCAGTTCCGCGGTCTGGGCCTGCAGCTTGAAGGTGAGGCCCTTTTCTTCGAGGGACTTCTTCAGCATGTCGGCCGCGGTCTTGTCGAGCTGGCGCTCCATGATCCAGTCGGCGATATGGACGACGGTGACATCCATGCCGCGCAGCGCGAGGCCGTTGGCGGCCTCGAGGCCGAGCAGGCCGGCGCCGATGACGACCGCGTGCTTGTGCTCGGCGGCGGCGGCGATCATCGCGTCGGTGTCGGCAATGTCGCGATAGCCGATGACACCGGGCAGGTCCTTGCCGGGGATCGGCAGGATGAAGGGATTGGAACCGGTGGCCATCAGCAGGCGGTCGTATTCGCGCTCGGTGCCGTCCTCGGCGATGACCTTGCGCGCCCGGCGGTCGATGCGGGTGATCCGGTTGCCCAGATGCAGTTCGATGCCGTTGTCGATGTACCACTGGCGATCGTTCAGGATGATGTCCTGGATCGTCATTTCGCCGGCCAGCACCGGCGACAGCAGGATGCGGTTGTAGTTGGGGTGGGGTTCGGCACCGAACACCGTGACTTCGTACATGTCCGGCGCCAGCTTGAGCAGCTCTTCCAGCGTGCGCATGCCCGCCATGCCGTTGCCAACCATGACCAACTTGAGCTTTCGCATATTGAATCCCTCGCAACAGAGACCCGCCGCAAGAACGGGTCGTCGATTCATGCCGCGGCAGGGATCGTCGTCGATCCTGGTGACGCCGGGCGACATTGCCCGGTGTCGAACTGCGTCAGCGAACTTTTCGCTTGTCACCGGGGGCGGGCGGTCGTTGCCCGGCCGACAGTGGTTCC
>JAGRFY010000026.1 GCA_020445765.1 Rhodocyclaceae bacterium
ACGTTGACTGCTTACCGCTTACGTTGGAAGTAACCGACTGGCTTCCGGTGCGTGACTGTGAGGACCGGCCTATTAGACCGCGCGGAGGACCCACTCATCGACGTCGGTAAACATGTAACTTCCCACTGGCGCGCAATTCGGATCGTCGTGCGCGAACGGGTTCTCTTCTACCCATTCGATCACGATTGCGGTCGGTCGGAGCACCTTCTCGGACTTCACCCAATGCAGAAAGCTAGGATCGATATCCGAATGCTCGTATGTATCGCCCAACATCACCACGCGCCCGCGGCCAGTTCCGCTCGGGATCGGAACGTCTACGAGGTCGCCGAGGCGAACAAGCGAGCCGTCGTGGTAGCGCATGGTGTTTCTGCGTGCAATTTTGGTTTTCCGGCGACAGACATGTGGGACATCACCGACATGCTGGATAACATGTCGCCCCAAAAATAGCGATTGCGTAGGCAATTAGCATACCTCTCCTGTGGATGGTTAGCTAGCTGGTGATCGCTGCAAACGTCGGCTTCTGCTCGCCTCGAGCCAACGAGGGGCTAAGGTTCGCCGCCGTAAACCGGCCGATCAAGCGCATTGGGGCCGGTCCCGCCTCTTGAAATCGAAATGTAACCACGACCGTCGGCTGATGGCCGTGGGCCGACTGACGCCATCCGTGGATGGCCGGCTGGTCCAGTTCCCAAACCTGCCGCCTGGCCCCTTACACCTGTGCCACCTGCGCCCGTACCAACTGCGACAACAACCACATCTCCAGGACTTCTCTCGAAGGATTAGGCTGCGACAGCTCCTGCACCTCTACCTGTCGCGCGCCGACGATCTCCAGTCGATCCTCCCGGCGCTCGCCTTCGGCAAAGCACTCGAAGCTCTCCTGCATCGGATTCCAGCTGAACTCGGACTCGTGAAACCGCCGCGCAGTGAAGTGCGTGTGCCGCATGCCGACAAGCTCTGCGGCCAGTCGCTCGGCAGTCACCGGCGCCCCCGTGGCGATCAGATCCCGCAGCTTCTGCGAGCCCATCACCCGGTGATCGATCAGCGGGCCGACATAGACCTCGAGGCCGTCATACCTGCGCCACCACGCCTCGATCACCGGCAGCCACTCCGGCGCCCCGATCTTTGCCAGGGAGCCCGGCACGATCTTCTGGAAGCCCTGCCGCAGGCCCAGATGGAACTTGCTGTGGACAGGCGCGATCGGGGTGAAGCGGTCCTCGTCGTCGGTCACGCGGCACATTCCGGATGATTGGGTGCGCCATTCTAATGCCCTGAACCCTCCGCCTAAAGTCTTACGGGACGATGCCGCAGTTGGTCGTATTGGGGTGTTTTCGTCCGACGGCTGACCAAGCAATCCGTCTCCCGGACGAGGTCCAGCCGAGGCCCTTTTCGCCACCCCGCAGAACTTCATGACGATGTCAAGCCCGTAATTCACATCCACTGGATCGCATTTTCGCTATTGACATGACGTATTGATTGTGCGCCAGTCTTGCGGTTGTCATTACCATTTTAGCCCCGTAGAACGCCTTTCCCGTCGCGTCTATCCCTTCGCAAGCCACTGATTGCAAGTGGCTTGCGCCCTTTGGATCGGGCCGGTAGCCCGTCCTTTCGCCACGCCGCCTGGGCGTGAGCGCCCTACCCTTACGGCATTTTTATTTGTGCTTGTCAAGGCCTTAATTGCGATTGGCCGGATCGCAATTACGGGCTTCAAATTTCCATTCGTCATCGCCACGCTAGTTCACGTGACTGGCCGGCGCTCCGGCGCCGCCCGCGCCACCTCCGGGTGGCGCCTCTCATTCGAAGGAGCTGACGATGCGCACCGTTCTGCCCGCCCTCCTCCTGGTCGCCCTCGGCGTGCCCCCCGTCCACGCGGGCCTGGATGCCACTGGCCCCTCCGACGACACCGGGATCCGCCTGGCGCGCTACACGACCGCAGCGCCCCGCTCCGATCCGCGCGAGCTGTCGCCGCTGGCCACGGTCGTCCAGGTCACGCTCCCGCGCGAGATCAACCAGGTCGGCGAGGCCCTGCGCTACCTGTTGCTGCGCACCGGCTATGCGCTCGGAGACCTGGACGCCCAGGCGCTCGAGCTGCTCGCCCTGCCGCTACCGCAGAACCACCGGCAACTCGGCCCGGCGCCCATCCGCGACCTGCTCGAGGTCCTGGTCGGCGTGCCGTACCTGGTCGCAGAGGACGCCGTTCGCCGACGCGTGAGCGTCCGTCTCGACCCCGCACTGCTCGAACCGCCCGCGCCCGCTGACGCTGCCGTCGCGGTCGCCCACCCACTGTCGCCGAAGGGGCCGCTCGAGTCTGGCCCCTTGGACGATCCGGAGAGCGACGATGAGTGATGCCGCCGCCACTGGCCAGCCGCGCAGCCGGCGCACGACCGCCCTTGCGCTGCTCGCCGTCGGTGCGCTCGTGCTTGCCGGCGTCCTGATCCTTCGCCTGCAGCCCGCCGCCTCGAAGGACGTCATTCCCTCCGCCGATTCGCCGGTCGCCCCACCCGCGCCCCTGGTTGCCGGACCGCTGGGCGACTCTCCCCTGCCACCGCTCGTATTCCCTCCGCCACTGGCATCGCCCGCTCCTGACCCCGAAGCCCTGAAGGCCCTCGAGGAACGACTGATCACCCTCGAATCCCGGATCGACGCCCTCGGCCCCCGGCTCGGTTCCGTCGAGCACGCCCTCAACTCGGCCAACCAAGCACTGGGCGACATGACCGCCCAGTTCACCACCCTGCTCGCTCGGGTGCCCGAACCGCGCAAAGCGGCGCACCGCAAAGTCGTGCGACGCTCCCCGACGAAACCCCGGCGCCTGCC
The DNA here is from genome assembly GCA_020445765.1 of Rhodocyclaceae bacterium. Lineage (GTDB taxonomy): Bacteria > Pseudomonadota > Gammaproteobacteria > Burkholderiales > Rhodocyclaceae > Cognatazoarcus. The sequence goes on from JAGRFY010000026.1 coordinate 2,809, forward strand.
CCTGCCCGAGATCGTCGCCATCGACCGCTGGGGCGATGCCAACAACGCCACGCTGCGCAACGCCGACGGCTCGATCCGCTTCGTGCGGGTCGGCGACACCGTCGGCAAGGCCACGATCGCGGCAATCGATGCCTCCGCCGCCGCAGTGACCGTACGCCTGCCCGACGGCAAGGCGACGACGCTGAAGGTGACGCCGTGATCCGCCGGCTGGTGGTCCTTGTCGGCTTCCTGGCGCAGCTCGGCAGCGCGCACACCGCCGAGACCGGCTCGACCGAACTGGGCGCCCGCGAAGTCGCGGCGCGCACCCCGGCCGACCTCGCCCAGCAGCAGCGTGACCTCGTCGAGGCCCGGCTGTGGGGGCTCGATCTCACCGAGATCCAACGCGCCCGCCAGTTGATGGCCGGTCCCCGCGGCGCCTTCTCGGTAGCCAACATCAGCCCGGTCGAAGTGCTCGGCATCCACGCCCGCACCCCGGCCGAGCGGGATCGCTACGCCGAACTGTTCGCCCGCATGACCTACGAGGATCTGCAGCGCGTGCTCGCCTTCCAGCAGGCCTATGACGCCGCGCTGCGGCGCCTGAACGTCGATCTGCGCCCGGTCGCACTCGACGGCCGGGAGCTGCCCCGCGGCTTCCTCGGAGTCAGCCGATGAACCGCCGCGGCTTCCTGCTCACCGGCCTCGGCCTCGGCGTGCTGGCCAGCACCGCGCCGGCCCAGGCGGCACCGAACTATCCGCCGGTGCCGTCGGCCTACCGCATCGCCGCGCGGGTCCACCGGGTGCCGCCGACGCTGCTGTTCGCGATCGCGCTGCAGGAGAGCGTGCTGCGCGTCGATGGGCGCCACCTGCCCTATCCGTGGACCCTGAACGTCGAGGGCCGCGGCGAGCGCTTCAAGACCTACCGGGCCGCGCTGGTTCGCCTCGAAGCACTGCTCGCCGACGGCGTCACCTCGGTCGACTGCGGCGCGATGCAGGTCAATTGGCGCTACCACGCCGACAAGCTGCGATCGCCGCTGCTCGCCCTGAACCCCTGGCGCAACCTCGAGGCCGGCGCGCAGATCCTGCGCGAGCGATTCGACGAGACGCCGGACTGGAGAATCGCCACCGGCCGCTACCACTCGCCCGGCAACGCCGGCCGCGCCCGGTCCTACGCGGCGCGGGTCTTCGCGCGAATCCCGAGGATCCGCCATGCCTGAACGTACGACTTCCTCCACCCTCTTGCGGGCCCCCTCCCCCGCGCGCGCCGCAACGGCGCTTGGCCGGTGGCACGGACGCACTTCGACTCACTTCCTTTGCGCCCGTGCCACCGGACCTCTTGTTCCACTCATCGGAGGGAACTGCTGATGGCCCAGAACGGCATCCTCGAGGCACTGCTGCGCCCGCCCATCGAGCTCTACAGCGTGGTCACCGCCGGGCTCGCCGCGGCGGTGCTGTTCGCGGCGCCGTGGGTGTTCATGATGACGCCGGAACTGGGCATCGTCGCCGGCAGCGGATTGCTCGCCTTCGCGCTGTGGCGCGTGCGCGAGGCCTGGCAGGTCCTGCGCTATCAGCTCGGCCTCACCCGCTACCGGATCACCCGCGTCGCACCACATCGGCTGCCGCGCCTGCGAGATCGGATCTATCTGGGACAGGGCTTCGCGTGGACCCAGCAGCACACCCAGCGACGCATCGACGCCACCCGGCCGGCGGCCCAGCCCTACATCCGGCCCTCGTTGTTCGTGCAGTGCCTGCGCGCACTGCTCCAGTCGCTGCGACAGACGCCGCTCGCGCTGCTCACGAGCTGGCTGCTGTCGTCGCGCTTCTGGTGGAATCCGCTCGGCGACCAGCCTGACCTCGGCGGCACGCCGGTGCTACACGGGGTCGAGCCGACCGAGATCCCGGTCGGGCTCAGCCAGCGCCACCGCAATGGCCACCTGCTGGTGCTCGGCACCACCCGGGTCGGCAAGACGCGGCTGCTCGAACTGCTGGTAACCCAGGACATTCGCGACGGCAAGGTGGTGATCGTCATCGACCCGAAGGGCGATGCCGACCTGATGCTGCGCGTCTATGCCGAAGCCGCCCGCGCCGGCCGGCTCGATCAGCTGTATCTGTTCCACCTCGGCTACCCGGACGTCTCGGCCCGCTACAACGGCATCGGCAATTTCGGTCGCATCACCGAGGTCGCCAACCGGGCGACCAACGCCCTGCCTTCGACCGGCAACTCGGCGGCCTTCAAGGAGTTCGCCTGGCGCTTCACCAACATCGTCGCCCAGGCCCAGGTCGCCCTCGGCGACGTGCCGACCTATGAGTCGCTGCTGCGCGACATCACCGACATCGAGCCGCTCTTCCTGCGCTACGCCGAGCATGCGCTGGAGCGCCACGGCCCGGACGACTGGTCGGCGCGGGTCGACGCGATCGTCGCGCGCATCGAGGAGCGCAAGTATCCGGTGCCGCGCGCACTGCAGGACCGGCAGGCGCGCATGGTGGCGATCGTTGATTTTCTGAAGCAGCACCCGCTCACCGATGCGGTGCTGATGGGCCTCAGTACCGCGGTGCGCTACGAGCGCAGCTTCTTTGAGAAGATCGTCGCCTCATTGGGCCCCTTCCTCGAGAAGCTCACCACCGGCGAGGCCGGCAAGTTGATCTCCCCGGACTACGCCGATACGGACGAGGAGCGCCCGATCTTCGACTGGCAGCAGGTGATCCGCCAGGGCGGCATCGTCTATGTCGGCCTCGATGCGCTCACCGATGCGGTGGTGGCGAGCGCGGTCGGCAATTCGATGCTCGCCGACCTGGTCTCGGTCGGCGGCAAGCTCTACAAGCGCGGCACCGACCCGCATCACCCGGAGGGCGCGATCGTGCTGCCCGAGGTGGCCTGCCACTTCGACGAGGTGAACGAGATCGTCGGCCCCGAGTTCGTGCCGATGGTGAACAAGCTCGGCGGTGCCGGATTCATGATCCACGCCTACACCCAGACCATCCCCGACATCGAGGCCCGCGTCGGCGATGCCGCCCGCGCCCAGCAGATCCTCGGCAACTTCAACCATGTGGTCATGCTGCGGGTCAAGAACGACACCACCGCGCGCTTCTTCACCGAGCAGCTGCCCGAGGTCGATGTCTCGCTGCTGACCACGATCTCGGGGGCGACCGACACCGACGGCTCGACCGGCACCGACTTTATCTCGCGCAATGAGGATCGCGCCTCGACCCAGCGCGTACCGATGATCTCGGCCGCCGACGTCATGGCCCTGCCCCAGGGGCAGGCCTTCGCACTGCTCGAGGGCAATCGCCTCTACAAGCTGCGCATGCCGCTGCCCGATGCGCGGGGGGACGCCCATGTGCCGCCGAGCCTGCGCGAGGTCGGCAGCCGCATGCGCGCCAAATACCGCACCTCGGAGCGCTGGGCGGCCGAGACCGACTGGCTCGTCGATCATCCCTTCGGCCTGACGGGCGTATCGACGTGAGCGCGGCGACCCAGACCGCTTCCCGGCCGCAGAGCGACGCCCGCCCCCGCCAGGAGCGCGCCCGCGGCCCGGTCGGCTCCCTGTTCGGTTTCGCCCTCGGCCTCTTGCTGACCCTGCTCGGCTCGTGGCTGCTGGCCACCGTGATCGAGATCGTCGGCATGTACACGCTGTGGCCGGAAGAACGGGCCGGCCACGCCCGCGCCGCCCTGGTCGAGGACTACGGCTATGTGCGCAGCTTCCCGCGCTCGCTGATCGTCGACGATACCGAGGCCTTCGCGCACCAGCTCGCCGGCTGGGCAGCGTGGCCCTATGAGCGTCTCGACGCCGGTCGCCAGATCGCCCGGTTAAGAAGTCTTGGTGCGGCGGCGCCGCTGGCCGGGCCGCTGCCGCTGCGTGCCCGCGTGATGAGGGACGCCGCCGACTGGCTGGAGGCCTCCTACTACTGCGCCCAGGACACCGCGGTGCGCCTCGCGATCGCGATCTTCGGTCTGCCCGCCTTCGCGATGGCGATCGCGCTCGGCCTGGTCGATGGCCTGGTACGCCGCGACCTGCGCAAGTGGTCCGGCGGACGCGAGTCGAGCTTTCTCTACCACCACGCCAAGCGCTTCACCGGCTGGTTCCTCGGGGTCGGCTTCGCCGCCTACCTGATCTGGCCCTTCGGCGGTCTCAACCCGGCCACTCTGGTGCTTGGCTTCGCCGCGGCCGTCGCCCTGAGCCTCTCGACCACGGTGTCGAGCTTCAAGAAATACCTGTGAGGAGAACCATCATGCAGCCGCTTCTTCGCGTCCCTCGCCTCATTGCTCCCCTCGTCGCCAGCCTGTTGCTGCTGGCGAACGCCACGACCGCCCTGGCCGACGCTAGCCTCGAGCGCGAGAACCTCGCCCGCATCCAGCACGAGCTGCGCCTGCTGCGCGCCCAGGTGGCGAGCGCCGGCGAAGTTGCCGACGGCACGGCCCGGGTGCGTTTTCGGTACGACTGGCTTGCCCGCGACCTCGACCTGATCGCGGCGAGCATCGACGAGCACCTGGACGCGCCACGCCAGCCGCGGTCGGTGCCTCCGCTGCGCGGCGACTATCGAAACTGAGCCGCAACTGAGTCACACCAGAGCCAATGACCAACGACCAGATCAACGCCTGGCAGAACGCCACCGGCTGGGCCGGTGCGGTGCCGGGCGATCTCAAGGGGCTGATCGTCGGCATCGTCGTCGCGCTGGTGATGCTGTGGGCCGGCTACATCGTTTTCAAGCTCGGCCACGAACTGGCGACCGACGACATCGGCGGCGGCTGGCTGCGCTTCGTCCTCTACCTCGGCCGCGCCCTGCTGGTCGTAGTGCTCACCGTCTGGGTGGTGGTGAGTTGAATCCACCCGATTGAATCCCGATTCCCGTGCGGGCCGCGCGCACGCGAAGCGATCCAGAGATCCGCGGCAACCCGTCATGACAAGGAGTTTGCTGATGCCTTCCCTCAATCCTGCGCTCACTTGCGTACCCTCGCCGCTCACTCGCGCGCTGCCGGCGATCGACGCGCGTGGCTTCTTCCGGCTGCTGATCGGCCTCTCGCTGCTCGCGCTGCTGATGCTCTTTGCCGACTCGGTGTTCGCCGCACTGCCGCAGGTGGCGCCGAACAACAACCAGAACCTGCAGAACGGCGACGTCATCGGCTTCGCCAAGGACTACACCGACCAGACCATCAACTACGGCTCGCTGATCATCGGCGCGATCCTGCTGCTGCTCGGCGGCGGTGGCCTGGTGACCAAGCTCTACTTCTACTCCACCGGCCGGGGTGGCATGGGCGACGTGCTCGCCTTCGGTGCGCTCGCAGTGCTGGTGGCTGCGGTCGGCATCTACTTCCTGACCCAGGCCGACGCGGTGTTCTGATGAGCGCCCCCGCCCGGCCGCCCGAAGGGGGCGCTCACCCTCCCTTGGGGAGGATGTCGCGCAGCGACAGGAGGGCAGTCCAGTGACCGATTCCCGGCCCGGTATCGAAGCCCCTCTGGTCGATCGCCCGAACGGCGAGCCGCCGATCGTGCGCGGCCTCACCGCCACCGAACTGGCGTGGGCGGCCGGGCTGGCCTTCTTCTGCTGGCTGCCGGCGGGCCTCGTGCTCGCCCGCGTGGCCGGCACCCCAGTGGTCGCGGTGCTCTTCTGCAGCATCGTGCCGACCGCCACCGTTTATGTGCTGGCCGGCTGGTTCCTGCGCCTCAAGCGCGATCGCCCGCAGGACTACCACATCCTGCTCGCCAAGCGCACGCTCGCCTGCGCCTTCGGCCTCGGCGAGCGCTACATCGACCGGCTCGGCCTGTGGGATCTCGGCCGCAGCCTGGCGAAGCCCGCCCGGCGCCGCCGCGCCCGCGCCCGCGCTCCGCGCGCCACCCGCTGACCCTGCCCTTGCCTGGATTCGATCATGCCGACTGCCTTCACCAACGCCCTGGCCGATGCCCATCGCACGGTGGCTTTCCACCGCTGGTTCAGCGCGGCGATGCTGACGATCCTGCTGCTCACCGTGATCGCCTGGCGCAGCCAGCAGACCGAGTTCCTGGTGCACATCCCGCCCGATCTCAGCAACGGCGCCGATGTGCGCGTCGGTGCCGTGGCCGAAGTCCAACCGGCCAACGCCTATCTCTTCGGCTTTCACATCCTGCAGCAGCTGAACCGCTGGCCGGAGAACGGCGGTCAGGACTTCGGCGAGCGCATCTATGCGCTGCAGCACTACCTCACCCCGGCCTGCCGCACCCAGCTCGCCGAGGACATGAACGTCAAGGCGCAGCGCGGCGAACTCGCCCGCCGCACCCGCGCGCTGCAGGAGATCCCGGGCTACGGCTACGCCGCCAACCGGGTGATCCCCCACGGCGCCGGCTCGTGGACGGTGCTGGTCGATGCCCAGCTCACCGAGACCACCAACGGCGTGCCGGTCAAGGACACCTACATCCGCTACCCGCTGCACGTCGTGCGCTACGACGTCGACCGGGAGCTGAACCCCTGGCAGCTCGCGCTCAACTGCTACGGCGGGCGCGAACCTGAGCGCCTCGCGATGGAGGCGCTGCAGGCGCCGGCCGTGCCGAGGACCGGTGCGCCGGTCTCGGCATTGCCCGCCGCCACCGCCCAGGAGAATCACCGATGAAAGCCCTGTCCCCGATCCTCTTCGCCCTGCTGCCGGGTCTGGTCCAGGCCCAGGGCCTACCGAAACCGCCGGGCGGGCCGCTCGACGCCGATCTCGGTGCCTACCCGGAGCTGGGCTTCCTGGCGCGACAGCCGCCCTCCACCGAGTCTGCAGCTACGGTCGCGCCACAGCCTGCCGCAGCGGCGGTGCCGACGGCGGCGATGCCGACCGCAGCCCCCGTTGCAGGTTTCGCCGCGCCGGCATCGACACCCACCGCCCGACCCCACCGCGCCGGCGAACACGTGCTCTACGAGCGCCGTCCGGTACCGGTGCGGCTCGTGGTCGGCGCCGAGCGCCTGGTGGACCTGCCCTTCGTGCCGCTGTTGCAGTTGCCCCCCGCGCTGGAAGGCCGCTTGCTGGTCCAGCCGATCGAGAACGTGCTCTACCTGACCGCGCTCGACGCCTTGCCGAAGAGCCGGTTGCTGGTCCAGTCCCTCGACGGCAGCCAGGTGATGCCGCTCGACCTGGAGACCCTGCCGGCGAAGGCCGCCAAGTCCTCGGGACGCCTCGAGGACCTGGTGATCCATCTGCCGGGCGAGCGCCCGGGCGGTGACGCGAGCGCCGAGGCATCAACCACGGCTGAACCGGACATGGTGACGCTGACCCGCTTCGCCTCCCAGTGGCTGTATGCCCCACCCCGCCTGATCCCGACTTCGCAGCGCGTCCGCCGTGCCGAGCTCGACCCGGCCAGCGCCGAGCACCTCTATCGCGGCGCGGCGCTGGCAGCCGAAGCGCTGGCCTCCTGGTGCGCAGGCCCACTTTGCGTCACCGCGGTCAAGCTCACCAACCGCAGTTCGCAGGCGGTGGAACTCTCGCCGCTCGCCTTCCGCGGCCGCTGGATCGCGGTCAGCGCCCAGCACTGGCGCCTGCAGCCGGCCGGCAGCGCGGCCGACACCACCGCCGCCTACCTCGTCTCCGAGGGCGGCTTCGCCGACGCCCTTTGAATCGGAGGCCCTGATGCAGATCGCCCACAACAAGCTCTTGCCGATCGTCGTCGTCACGGTACTGGTCGGCGCCGGTGCGCTGCTGATGCTGCGCGCGGGCGATGACCGGGTGCCCGCCGGCGCGCCGATGGAAGAGGTGCCCTTGCCGGCCACCACCCCGGGGGCCGATGCCGACACGCCGACCGAGACCTTGAACACGGTGGTCGGCGGATTCCGCCGGGTCGAACAGGAGATGGCCGCGCTGCGCGACGCCAATGAGCAACTGCGCCGCGAAGCGCGCGAGGCGCGGGACATGGAGTACCGCCTGCGCGCGGATCTGGAGCGCGCGGTCGGCCAGGCGACGAGCCGGCTGCAGGCGAACAACGAAGCCCAGCGCCTGCGCCTGGAGTCGCTCGCCCAGGCACCGCAATCCGGCGACGCCCGTGGCAGCGGCTACGCGACCGATGTGGGCGGCATCCCCGCTCCGGGTGCGGAGCCTGGACAGTTCGTGGCCTCAGGGCCGACGACACCGGCGCCGGTCGGCGCCGGCCGCCTGGTGCTGCCCGCGGGCTATCGCATGGGGGTCGGCGCCGACGGCCGCAAGGGCGTCGTGCGGGCGGTGGCCGCCCAGCCTGCGCCGCGCCCGGCACGACCCAGCGGTCCGCCACCGGCGACCCCCTACTACACCATTCCCGAGAACGCGACGCTCACCGGCGCGACCGCGATGACCGCGCTGGTCGGCCGGGTGCCGATCGATGGCCGGGTGACCGATCCGATGCAGTTCAAGGTGCTGCTCGGCCCGGAGAACCTCGCCGCCAACGGTCACTATCTGCCGCCCAATCTCGCCGGCATCGTGGTCTCCGGCATCGCCGTCGGCGACATGACGCTTTCCTGCTCGGAGGGTTTCATCCAGTCGCTGACCTTCGTCTTCGCCGACGGTGCGATCCAGACCGTCTCGAAGCGCAAGGGCGGCGCGGCCACCAAGTCGGTCGGCCGCGGCGGCACCGACGAGCGCCTCGGCTACCTCTCGGATGCCTACGGCAATCCGTGCGTGCGCGGCGAGTTCGTCACCAACGCGCCGGCCTACCTCACCGATCTGGTGGGACTCAAGGCCTTGTCGCTCGCCGGCGAGGCCGCCGCCGCGGCCCAGACCACGACCAGCACCAGCGCGCTCACCGGCGGCAGCACCAGCACGGTGACCGGCGACACCGGCCGCTATGTGCTCGGCAAGGCGGTGAGCGGCGGCGTCGACGAGGTCACGAGCTGGATCCTGCGCCGCCTGGACAACAGCTTCGACGCCGTCGTCGTGCGCGCCGGCGTCGAGATCGTCGTGCACATCGAAGAAGAGATCCCCCTCGACAAGGCGGCCGAGCCGCGCCTGATCGACTACGGCCGCCCGGATCTCGCCACCTCGAGCCCGCATGGAGACCACTACCATGGCCTGCACTGACCCGCGCCGGCGCGTGTCCGCCCCGATCGCGGCGCTCGCCGCCGCCCTGCTGCTCTCGGCCTGCTCGGTCGCCGGCCCGAGGAAGTCGCCGCTGCCCGACGACGGCCCGGACATGCGGGCGATCTACGACGGCCACCGCAGCGGCGGCCGGCGCCCGGATCTCGGCCCGCGCGAGCATCTGCCGGCAAGGCCGCTCGCTGGGGGCGAGCTCCCCGACCCGCGGACCCGCTCGATCGTCGACCAGATCGAGCAGCGCTTTCCCCGCGCCCCCAACCCGGACCTGGTGATGTACGTCTATCCCCACCTCGCCCAGGGCCGCTATCCGGTGCCGGGCTACTTCACCGCCTTCCCGATGTATGAGCGCGTCGAGTACCTGCTGCCGGGTGAGGCCACCGCCTGGCGCCCGTCGGCGGGCGGCTTGCCGATGGACGTGCCCGGTCCGGCATCGGCGCCGGCCCGAGTTCCCGCGGACGCCGATGCGCCGGTGGTCGATCCCGTTTCGCTGGGCACGCCGGAACCGGCGGCCCTGATCTCCCCCACGTACTGAGGGCCAGCCATGTTCGGCTTCATCAAGCTCAGCCGGGACGAGGCGCAGGACGAACAGGCGTCCGCATCTGCGCCCGGCCCCCACGTCCACCGCAAGGGCCTCAGCTTCCTCGAGCGCCGCCGCCAGGCGCTGCGCCCGCCCTCCTTTACCGATCACATCCCGGTGGTCGACTACGACGCCGCGAGTGGGACCTTCCAGTTCGAGGACGGCCTCTCCCACGCGCTGATGTTCGAACTCTCGCCGATCGCCACCTCGGCGCGCACCGAGGACTATCTGCTCGAGCGCCGGCGCGAGATCGAGAACGCGATCTCGGGCCTGCCCGAGTACGACACCGCGCCGTGGGTGGTGCAGTTCTTCTGCCACGACGACACCGAACTCGCCCGGGTGATGGACGACATCCGCCGCTACGTGCTCGACGTCCATGGCGGGCCGGCGTCGGCGAAGGCCCGCGCGATCGCCGACTCGGAACTGACGCGCGCGGTGCTCGAGCAGCTCGCCGAGCACTACGAGCAGGCGCGCCGCGACCAGGGGCTGTTCCACGACCACGTCGTCTCCAAGGAGACCTGGCGCGGCCAGATGCGCCGCGTGCGCTGCGTGCTCTACCGCCGCTACCCGAAGGGTCATGACGTCTCGCGCGAGCGCGAATCCCCGATCGACCAGCTCACCCTGGTGGGTGCTTCCCTGATGGCCTCGCTGCGCGCGAGCGGCATCGAGGCGCGGCGCATGGACCGCCTCGACTACTGGGCGTGGCTGCTGCCCTTCTTCAACCCGGTGCCGGACTATCTCGATTCGGTCCAGGCGATGCTCGAGGCCTTTGCGCTGCCGGCCGACGAGGATCTTCCTCCGCAGTTCGATCTCGGCGAGGCCTTATTCCTCGATTGGCCCGAGTCGGATCCCGAGGCCGGCCTGTGGCGCTTCGGCCGGCGTTCGATGCGCGCGCTCGCGCTGCAACACATTCGCCAGCGCCCGGACGTCGGTCACTTCACCGCCGAGCGCGAGATGGCCGAAGACACCCGGCTCGCCCGCTTCGACCGCCTGCCGGTCGGCACGATGCTGTCGGTCTCCTTCGTCGTCACGCCCCAGGACACGATGCGCGAGCGCATCGGCGCGATCCAGCTGGCGAGCCGCGCGCGCACACCGGAAGCCGAGCACACCCACGCCGAGGCGCAGGCGGTGCTCGACCACATGGCCCGCCGCGACAAGCTCTATCCATGCTTCCTGGCGCTGATCGTCGCCGGCGACTCGGACGCCGAACTGCGCGACAAGGTCGGCTCGGTCCACACCACCCTCGCCGACTCGGGTCTCAAGCTGATCGAGCCACGCCACGAGCTGATCGGCTGCGACGTGTTGCTGCGGGCCCTGCCCGGCGGCTTCGACCCCGAGTTCGACGCCCGCCACCTGCGCCGCTCGCGCCTGATGTTCGCCTCGCAGATCGCCGCCCTGCTGCCGGTTTTCGGGCGGGCGCGGGGCACCGGGCATCCGGGCTTTCTGTTCTGGAACCGTTGCGGCGAACCGCTCTTCGTCGATCCGCTGAACCGCGAGGATCGCAAGGCCAACGGTCATCTGCTGGTGCTCGGCCAGACCGGCAGCGGCAAGAGCGCGACCTTGAACGCGCTGTGCCTGACCACGATGGCGGTGCACCGGCCACGCCTGGTGATCGTCGACGCGGGCGATTCCTTCGATCTGCTGGGCCAGTACTTTCAAACGCTGGGCCTGGTCGTCCATCGCCAGAGAATCGCGCCCGGCGCCGGCGTCTCGCTGCCGGTCTTCGCGAACGCGATGCGCCTGCTCGACGAGGACGGCACTGCGCCCGGCGCGCCAGTCCAGGCATTGGCGGTGGACGAAATGGACGAGGTGGCCGGGGCCGAGGAAGGCGACGACGACGAGCGCCGCGACTATCTCGGCGAGATGGTGATCCAGGCCCAGTTGATGATCACCGGTGGGGAGGCGCGCGAGGAGGCGCGCATGAGCCGCGCCGACCAGTTCCTGATCGCCGAGGCGATCAAGGCTGCGGCGCTCGATGCGAAGAGCCGTGGGATTCCCCATCCGCGGGTCGAGGACGTCGCCCGTGCGCTGATGGCGATGCGCCACGACGACGCCTACAGCGAGCCGCGCCGGCTGCGCGCCGAGGAGATGGGCCAGGCGATGATGGTGTTCTGCGACGCCGGCCTGCGCGGCGAGGTCTTCAACGGCTACGGCAGCGAGTGGCCGGACGCGGACGTGACGATCTTCGAGCTCGGCCACTTCGCCCGCGAAGGCTACGGCGATGCGCTGGCGATCGCCTACACGTCGCTGGTCAATCGGGTACAGAGCGTGGTCGAGGCCCACCACTACGAGGGCCGGCCGACGGTCTTCCTGACCGACGAGGGCCACATCGTCACCCGCAACGCGCTGCTCGCCCCCTTCCTGGTCAAGGCCACCAAGATGTGGCGCAAGCTCGGCGCCTGGTTCTGGCTGGCGACGCAGAACATGCAGGACTTCCCGGACGCGGCTTCGCGCATCCTCAACATGTGCGAGTGGTGGCTGCTGCTGGCGCTGGACGCACCCGCCGAGATCGAGGACATCGCGCGCTTCCGCACGCTCACCGATGCCCAGCGCAACATGATCAAGGACGCCCGCAAGGTCGCCCCGAAATACACCGAGGGCGTGCTGCTGAACGCCAACGGCGAGTACCTGGTGCGCAACGTCCCGCCGCCGCTGGCCCTGGCGCTGGCGATGACCGAGCAGCACGAGAAGGCCGAGCGCGCCGAGATCATGCGAGCGCGCGGCTGCAGCGAGCTGGAAGCGGCGATCGAGGTCGCCCACCGGCTGAAGGCGTCGCGGGCATGATCGGCGCCTGGGAACGCGGTACCGGCGCCGGCGTCGCGGCGCATCTGGCGCGCCTCTTCCAGGAGGCCGTCGACTCGCAGCGCCGGCTGATTTTCGTGCGCACGCCCGGCGAGGCCGATCTCGCCACCTGGGGCGCCGGTGCGGCCCGCGAGGCCCGCGAGGTCGGGGTCATCGATCTCACGCGCCTGGCCGCCGGCCAGTTGCGCATCCTCTATCACGGCCACAGCGCCGACGCCCACCTGCCGGCCGACGAGGACGCCACCCGCCAGGCCTGCAGCCGGCTCACGCTGCTCTGCGTGCATGGCCTGGACGTCGCCTTTGCGGCGCGGCCCACGGCCGTGCTCGGCTGGCTGCGCGACTGGGCCGCGCAGGTGCCGGTGACGATGCTCGCGAGCCGCATGCCGGAGCGCTTTCTCGCGCTGCCCGGGATCGCCGACCTGCGCTGCGCCGCCGACGTGATCGACGACGAATCCCACGGCCCGAGCGCCCGCGGACACGCCGTGGATTTCCTGAACCGCCTGTTCGATGAAGGTCCCCGATGAACGCTTCGCGTCGTTTGTCCCCCCGGTCGTTGTCCATCGTGCTCGCCGCTGCCGTACTGTTCGCCACCCCACCAGCCGGTGCGGCCCAGCTTCCTTCGGCCAAGTCCGACCTCTACTACCGCCTCGGCGGCAGTTCGCCGGCCTCGCGGGCCCCGAACCCGGCCGCGACGACAATGCGGCTCGGCCTCGGCGGCACCCTCGGCGCCAACTACTCCTGTGGCAAGTTCGACTTTGCGGCGAGCTGGGAGAAGCTGATGGACGGCTTCGCCAACCTCGGCACGGTGGTGAACGGCGCCGTCAAGGCCGGCATCGCGGCCCTGCCGCTCTACATCCTGCAGCGCGCCCAGCCCGGCCTCTATGAGCTCTTCCAGACCTATGCGGCCAAGGCCGAGGAGATGGTGAACATCTCCTCGAAGAGTTGCGAGCAGATGGAGCGCGAAGTGCTCGCCGGCCAGAACCCCTATTCAGGCTGGGTCTCGATCGCCAAGGGCGAGGACTGGAAGCGCGAGGCGGTGGCGAGCAACGACGACATCGCCCGCGCCGCCGACCGCGTGGGCCACAACGACGGCCGAAACGGCATCGCCTGGATCGGCGGGCCGGCCGGCGGCGAAGCCCAGCCGCCGATCAATGTCATCGGCGACACCACCCGGGCCGGCTACAACGCGACGATGATGATGCCCGCCGCGTTCAACGGCGGCGGCTATCCGGCCAACCGGTTGTCGGCCACCTTCCCCGGCCCGCTTGATGCCATCGACTTCGCCACCGAAGTGCTTGGCGAGGAGTACATCGGCATCTGCACCGAGGCCGCCTGCCCGCGCCGGGCGACCGGCACGGCGCTGGGCCTGCTGCCACGCTTCGAGGCCGAGATCCCGACCGCCGAGCAGCAGATGGCCTCGGTGATGGCGGTCGAACGCCCACCGGCCGGCGATCTGGCGATCGCCTCGGCCCCCGGGGTGCCGGTATCCCGGGATCTGGTCGAGGCGATCCGCGCGCTGCCGCCGGTCGAGCGTGGCATGGCGGAGGCACGCATCGCCCACGACGTGGCGCTGTCGCGCACTGTCGAGCGCGCGCTGATGGTGCGCAACCTCTTGATCACCGGCAAGTCGGTGCCCGCAGTCGCCAACAACGGCGAAGCGCTGCGGCGCATCGACCGGGCGCTCTCGGAGCTGAACCGCCACATCGACGACCTGATGTTCGAGGTGCGGGTGCGCCGCGAGCTGATCTCCCAGCCGGCCCAGGCCCTGCTGATCGAGCGGGCGGTATCCCGCGGCGAGTCCAAGTCCACCGGGCGGCGCGGCGCAGGCGATGCCGACAGCTTCCGTGACGGGCGGGTGCCATGAACGTGACACCGATCCGCCGGCGCTGGCGTCCATCGCGCTTCCTGAAACGCGGCGCGGCCGCGCTGCTGCTCGTCTTCCTGGCGATCGCCGCAGTGATGGCTCTGGTGATCGCCGCCATGGGCGCCGGACCGGGTCTCGAAGCGCTGCGCAGCGGGCTCGATGCGGCCCGGCCGCTCACCACGACACTGCGCCTCGCGGCGATCTACGCGCTGTGGCACTTCTGGCCACAACTGGTCGAGCGCGTCTCGAATCGGCGCGGCATCGACGCCGCCGGCCGGCAAGCGGCCCATGCGATGCGCCATCGCATCGCGGCGGTACTGGTCGGCATCGAACTTCTGATCGGCCTGACCCGCATTCTCGGAGGGCACTCATGACCGTCGATTCCTACCTGGAACTGTTCACGACGCTGTACGGCTGGGCGCTGGCCGGCGTGTTTCGGGACATCCTGGTCGATACCGGGGTGATCTACGCCCCCTTCGCGCTGATCCTCGGCGAGACCTGGCTCGAGTCCCACAAGTCCTCGAGCTACGAGGGGGCGGACGCGGCCTGGATGGTGCGGGTGATGGAGGCGGAACTCCTCACCGCCTTCGTCGTCATCTCGCTGTGCTTCGTGCCGCTGGTGCCGCTCTCGGCGGTGAGCCTGCGGCACACGCCGGCGGCCCATGCGCTCAATCCGAATCCGGTGACCGCGACCGCGGCCAATCCGGACAGTTCGGGCTACTCGGCGGCCTTCCCGAACCCGCCGGCGAGCATCGACATCCCGGTGTGGTGGTACGGCGTGATGGGCTTCTCGGCAGGCTTCAACGAGGCCACCCGCGGTGGCGTGGCCGGCGCGACGTCGAACCTGGCAGTCGCCGAGAACCTCGCGCAGAACCTGTCGATCGCCGACCCGGTGCTGCGCAATGAAATGCGCCGCTTCTACAACGAGTGCTTCGTGCCGGCGCGCACCCGCTACCTGAACGGCACGACCTCGCCGGCGACGCAGGCGGCGATCGCGAGCCACGGCCAGGGCGACATCGACTGGATCGGCTCCCATGCCTTCCGGGACGAGCCGGCGCTCTACGGCCGTTTGCGCGCCAGTGCGGAAGTGCCGGGCTTCGCGCTGCAGCTCGCGGGCGATGACGTGGACATGGCCTTGAACGACATCAAGCCCGACTGGAGCCGACCCAACTGCCTGCGCTGGTGGACCGATCCCCAGAACGGTCTGCAGCAACGCAGCATCGCCGGTGCGGACAGCGGCGCGCCGCTGCTGCAGTTCCTGGCCACCACCTTCCCGGCGCTGCTGCCGGATCGCCTGCAGGACGCGCTGTCCCGCGCGGTCGAGAAAGCCAACGTCGCGATCATCGAGAACGCCGGTGTCGCCGCCGAGGATCGGGGGATCGCCGACTCGGTTGCCGACTTCTTTCAGCGCACGATCGGCGGCGTGGGGGTCGTTGGCGAGGGCTGGAAGGCCTGGGCCTCGGCGCCGATGATCATCCTCTTCGCCCAGACCGTGCAGCCGCTGATCCTGCTGGCGATCTACATGTTCCTGCCGCTGGTGCTGGTGATCGGCCGCTTCAGCTTCCGCGTGATGTTCCTCGGCGCGCTGGCGATCTTCACGGTCAAGGGCTGGACCGCGATGTGGTTCATCGCCAACTGGCTCTACGACCACATGCTGGTGGCGATGTACCCGAGCACGCTGGGGCTGCTGCACGCGCTGCTGAAGTTGAACCTCGACGAATCGATGAAGCGGATCGTGCTCAACACGACCTTGATTGCGATGTATCTCGGGTTTCCGTTGATCTGGACGTCGATGTTGGCGTGGGCGGGATATCAAGTCGCAAGCGGGTTCGATAGAACAGCGCAAAGCACCCTTGGTACAGGAGCCTCCGCCGGTGCCGCTGGTGCGCGCATTGGGTCACGAGCGGCGAGTGCCGCTTCCGGCGCCGCCAAATCGGGCCTCAGCCGAGGGCTCAAATAGTGGCCAATTCCCGGTTACGACTTCGGATGGATATCCGTCCAATGGTTGTATGGATCGCCGTAAGCCATATCGACCACATAGTCGGGCTTGCCCGGCTCAGGGCCCTTGAAGACATCCTCGAAACCCTTGTTCGAGCTATCGAAACCCAAGACATTCGTGCGCTCATCGTTCCTCGTGCGGGAACCTTCTTCCAGCATCACCGGCACAAGCCACGCTACCGCCCGCAGCGAACCCACGGCGAGCTTCCCCAGCCCCCGGCCAGCGGCGTTCAGAACTCGAGTGGTTTTCGACATGGACCAAGCTCCCGTGTGCGCAGGCGAACATCGGCACGCCTGGCGGCGTGCCCAGATTTCACCCTTGCATATGACAGATGGAGAGTCAAGAAGTTTGAATGGAGATCGGCATGAGGATTGTCAGCCATCATTTCCCGCCCGCCGTGGTGCTGGCCATCCTGCTCCCCTGGGCGGCCCACGCCGGTCCGGCCGAGGACGCGATCCGCGCCGCGATCGCCGAGCAGACCGGCGGCGCGGTCGAGGTCGACGCGGTCCACGCGACGCCGGCGGCCGGGATCTTCGAAGTCGTCTCGGGCCAGCAGCTCTTCCACGTGGACGTGAGCGGGCGCTATGCGTTGATCGACGGGCACATGGTGGACATGCGCGAGCGGCGTGATCTGACGGCGGCCCGCCTCGAGGCGCTGCAGCCGGTCGACGCGCCGATCGCCTTCGACGCCCTGCCGCTCGAGCTGGCAATCAAGACCGTGCGCGGCAACGGCTCGCGACGGCTCGCGGTCTTCGAGGATCCCTCGTGCCCGATGTGCCAGCGCCAGCAGGCGGCACTGGCGGGGCTCGACGACGTCACCCTCTACACCTTCACCTACCCGGTGATCGCGCGCGCGTCGATCCCGGCGGCGGTGGCCACCTGGTGCGCCCCCGAAGCCGACCGTGCGGGGCGCTGGGCGGCCTTCATGCAGGGCGCCCCGCTGCCGCCTGGCATCGCGCCCGAGTGCCGCGGCGCCGGAGATAAGGTCGGCCGCATCGTCGCCTTCGGCCAGCAGCATGCCATCGACAACACGCCGACGATGATCCTCGCCGACGGCTCACGCCTGGTCGGGCTGCAGTCGGCCGAGGCCGTGCAGGCGGCACTCGCCCGGAGCGGGCGATGAAACGCACGCTCACCGCGCTCGTGCTCGTGGTCGCCGGCCTTGGCAGCGCCTCGGGCGAGGCCGTGCGCGTAGAGGTCTTCAAGCTGGGGGCGCAGCGGCTCACCGGGGTCGGTGACGCGTCGGTGTATGAAGTCGATCGGCTGCGAGGGATCACCCAGCGTCTGTCGATCGGCCTGCCGGCCGATGCCAAGCGCGCCGGCGCGATCGCGCGGGCGCGCTTCGATGCGATGTCGAAAGGCGAGCAGGAGGAACTGCAGCATGCCGCCCGGGTGGTCGGCCAGGCGGCCCACTACCGCATCGACAAGGTGCCGGCGATCGTCTTCGATGGCCGCGCCGTGGTCTACGGGGTCACCGATCTCGCCCGCGCCCGGACGATCTACCGGCGCTGGCAGGAGGGGCGGCGATGAGGACGCAGTGCGGCGCGTTGCAGCGCGGCTTGGTGATTGCAGTCGCGTTGGCGTCGGGCGGGCCTGCTGCGAGGGCCGCCTCTGAGGTGACCACGACGCCGCTCCTGATCGCGCAGGCCGCGGCCAGCTCGCTCAGTTGCGGCTACTGGCACGTCTCTGGGGTGTGCTTCTGGCTGCATTGCACGATCTTCAGCTGCAAGGTCAGGACCAGCACGCGCTACAGCCATATGCGCCCCGACGCGGTGGTCAGCACCTACCACGACGCCAGCTCCCATCCGTGGCCCGAGATCGGCGTGCCGATCGCCAAGGCCACCCAGGGGGCTGGCAAGGCGATTCTCGGGGGCCTGTTCGACAGCGCCGGGTCCCGCACCCGCACGAGCCGGGGACGGGCCTTCGCCAACAGCCGCACCGATCGGATGCGCGACTTCAAGGACGGCGACCTGATCGGCCACCCCGGCGGCGCGGTGTTTCCGCGCTCCTGCCCGTCCGGTGTCCAGGCCTTCCGGCCCTACTATCAGAGCGTGCTCGACAGCTTCGTCTGGCGCGGCATCCTGCCGGTCGAGCTGCTGCACCCGGCATCCTTCATGCCCGGCCTGCGCGAGGTCGGTACCGGCGGCTTCGGCCTGATCAACACCTGGGGCAACGTCTATCCGCGCCACGGCGACACCACCCAGCAGCATCCGGTCAAGGGTGCGGCGGTGCTCTCGCAACGCATCGCCGACTTCACCACCCGCGCCGGCCAGCCCCACGTCTACAGCCAACTTCCGGCGAACGGCGTATCCCGGCGCAACAACGATCTGGTCTGGAATCCGCCCTCGGCGCGCGAGAACTGGCTGCGCGGCGGCCTGTGGCAGCTATCGGCGCCGCCCGTCGGTGCCGCCGCGGCGGCTTGCACGGTGTTCGGCTTCGCCGACCTCGGGCCCCTGTCCTACGGCGACTTCTCGACCTCGTCGACGATGTCCTACGCCTTCACGCTGTGGCGGCCCTATGGCTGCTGCCGGATTCGCGGTGCCTTCATTGGCGCGATCACCTGGGGGCTGTGGTGATGGCGAGCACGATTCGATGGGTTGTCGCGGCGCTGGCCACCGCTGCCGCGACGGTTGCGCCGGCCGAGAAGCTCGAGCCGATGCCGCCCTCGCGCGATGCGCCGGTGGTGATCCACGACGAGGGGGGTGTGTCGATCCTCGAGCTGATCGATCCTCAGGTCGAGGGCGAGTCGGCCCCGGACGTGGCGCCCGCGCCGGTGCCGGCCACGGTGACGGTGTTCCCGGTGCGCTCCCCGCGCGGCGCGCCCGGCCGGCTCGAACCCAACCCCCAGCAAGCCAGGCTCGAGGGCGGGCCGGGACGGATGATTGCGGTGATCGGCGACGATCCGGCGTCGATCGCCTGGCTGCGCGCCCGGGCGTCCGAGTTGCAGGCGGCCGGCGCCGGCGTGCTGGTCGCCCAGGTCGCATCACAGGCGCGCTTTGCGGCGCTGCGCGCGCTGGTCGAGGGCCTACCGATCGTGCCGGCCAGCGCCGACGCTTTGCTCGAGCAGCTCGGCCTGTCGGTGTGGCCGCTGCTGATCTCGGCCGAGGGCGAGGTTTCGCAATAAGGCCTGCGCCACCGCATGGCCAGTTTGGGTAGATTGAATGCGCGCAGCGCGCGAGAGAGACGAGGTCAGCATGAGCACAGAGAACGGAGCGCGACCGATTGCCGCCGCATTCGCACTGGCGATTTGCGCCGGCATGGCCTGCGCCGCGCCGCAGAGCCTCGAGGAAGGGCTTTTTGGGGGGATCACGGCGGAAGCGCTGCCGATGGCCGATCGCCGGGAGATCGCAGAGCAAATCGCCGTCGGCGACTACGCGCTGACACTGCGCAATGGCCAGGTCGAAGTGGCTGACGCGATTTGCGCTGGCAAGGCGACGCTGCCGGTCGTCAAGGTGCTGGACTTGAATGGGGATGGCGCCCCCGAAGTGTTGGTGCAGGCCGGTAACGCCTGCAGCCACGGCACGACCGGTCGAGGCGTCTGGTTGTTCGTCCGTCAAGACGGCCGGTGGCGTGCCGAGATCAACGTCGTCGCGGCGCTCGCCGAAGTCGCGCTGACTCGCACCGGGGGTTGGTCGGATCTCCATCTGATGGGGCGCAGTCACTGCATCGGGCTGTGGACCCGCGCCGGCGGGGACTACGGCTATGCGCGCTCGATCCATCCGGATGGTTCGCCGTGCACGCCCTGAGCACACGCGGGCTGCGCCGAGCAGGCCTCACGCTCGCATTGATCGCCGGCGTAGTCGTCGCCGGCACCAGCTACACTGACTTCCTGCATGCCCTCGCCCAGCGCGAATCCTCGCTGCGCGCGGACGCCGTCAATGCCGCCACACGCTACGTCGGCCTCTACCAGTTGGGGGAGATGTCACTGCAGGATGTCGGCCTGTACGGCGGCGATCCGAACCCCGGCAACGACTATTCCGGAGGGTGGTCCGGAAAGTACGGTGTGCGCTCGCTCGATGACTTCCTCGATGACCCGGATGCCCAGACCCGGGCGGTCACCGACTACCACAACCTGGTCTGGAACCGCTATCTGACCAACGACGGCCAGGGCGGCGCGGCCGACTATGTCGGTCAGACCGTCGGCGGCATCACAGTCACCCAGAGCGGGTTGATCGCCGCGGCCCATCTGGTCGGTCACGCCGTGGTGACCCAGTGGCTCGCCTCGGGCGGTACAACAGACCCGCAGGACCAGAATGCCACCAGGATGACCGAGTACCTGCAGCGCTTCGCCGGCTACAGCCTGGACGCGGCCGCGCCGGCCTTCGCCCTGGTGCTCGCGGCGACGCCGAGCGGCGGTAATACCGTCGTCAGCAATCCCGGCTCGGACTTCAGCTATGCCTACACCGCGCCGCCCCTCACAGCCGACGCCGCCGGTCCCAACCTCAACGCACCGGCGCCGGCCTACGGTTCGGCACAGCAGGGCTTCCTGGCCGCTACTGGCTACCAGATGGGGGAGTTCCATGGCTACTTCACGGCGCTGGTGGCCGCAGGCCTGTTCCTATGGCTTGGCGCGGTCACGGTAAAGACCTTTGGCGGCTACACCGCCGGCAATGTCGCTGCCGGCGACATGGGGCAGACGATTCTGCGCGCGCTCCTCATCGTGCTGATCCTGGTTGTGATCCTGCACTGATCTTGCGAAGAACCTTTCCCTGAAAACCCGGCTCCTGCTGTGCCTGGCTTCGATGCTCGCCGCCTGCGGCGAGTCGCCCACTGCCGATCCCTTTGCCGGCCGCTGGTAGGGCGAGACCGGCGACGCGACGATCACCCGCATCGATGTCGAGATCACCCGCAACCAGCAAAACTACCTCGTCGGCACCAGGACTCGCATCCCAAACGGGCAGCTGTACGATCAGACCGTGACCGCCGTGGCCCCCGCGACGACAAGCTGATGCTGATCGAGACGCGCACCGGCGAGGAGATCTCCCTACACTTCGCGCGAATGAGCAACGACATGCCGCGGCGGGGCTATGTCGACGAAGTCGGCACCTTGCAGGGCCGCGTCGCGCTGCGCCGGGTGCCCCAGCCTGACGCCACGATCGGCACCTTCCTCGGCACCTGGTACGGTCGCTGGCATACCCCGGGGGTTCGAAATCGAGATCGCTCGTATCGGACCGACTCTCGAAGCTCTGGCGTAGCGTACGCCGCCGCGCGGCAAGTGAATCCTGGCAGACGTCATCGAAGCAACGATCGACGGCCGAGCGATTCGGATGGCGTCGAAGAGGGAAAACTCGCGACCTTGGCCTTGCTCCAGGAAGACGGCTCGATGGTGGTGGACGGCCAGCGCATCACCTTGGTCCCGCGCCCAACTCAGCCCAACAAATGGGGCTGAGCGGCCCAATTTCGGAGCACGTTCGGAAGCCCCAATTGGGGCCCTCGATGCGGCTGCAGGCCGCGCCACTGTCCAGTTGTACGGATTCCGGACAAAAGAATGCGGGAATCCGCATACAAGAATGCGGAAAACCACATTCAGGGAATCCGCAGCCGGATGCTGTACAGTGCAATCATCCGGCTGTGCAGCTCCGGTGACTGTCCGACGGACGCACCAAGGGATCGCCGCATGAACGGGGTCATTTCGTCCCGCTGTCCTCCCACGATGGGCCACTGCTGATTGAAGGCTCACCGCTGACTCCACTCCCATGAGGTATCAATGATGATCAAGCTTGCTGCAGTGTGTTTCTTGTCGGCCTTCGCGGGCGCCGCCATCGCGGCGTGCGTTGAGGGCGAGGCGGCCATCTCGAAGCCCGGCTACTACGGGGCGGTCAATACCGAGGTGTACGGTGAGATGGATGGGGCGATCAGCTCCAGGAACACGGCCAGACTCTCTTCCCTGCTTACCCAACGCGCTGTCGCACAGATTCCTGCCGGCATCGAAGTCTGCATCATCAAGGCCGATTTCTTCTGGGATCGCAAACGGATCGACGTCCCCGGACTGCCCGGTCGCTACTGGGTTGACGATGCAGCCGTTACCGTAGTCAGGTAGCCGGCCCGGTCGCTCTCGATCCGCGATCCGACGGCCAAGGCATCCACCGGCTTTCGTTCGGGCCAGGCACCGAGTCAAATCTGCCCCCAACCCGTCCTCCCTCCCGGCCGCGGCGGTGCGGCAAGCGAATGCCGACTACCGTGGCCGGGAGCCCTGGTTCTGCGGCAGGGCATCCTTCGGGTCATGGACGCGGAGCGAATCCGCCGCGGCCACCGTGCAGACGACGACCAGGTTGATGCCGCCGGCGGCGATCGCCATGTCGCCGGCGACCCAACTCGGCGGCTCGACGCGCAGGTTGAACCACAATTCCCGCCAATCGCAGCGGGAATCCGCCCAAGTTGGTGGCCAAGTCGAGGCACCGTAGCCGTCCGCAAAGTCCACTACCGGCTCGACCGTGAGCCGATGGCAAATCAGGGTTCCCGACAGCAGCAGGTTCGACACCTGCCAGTATTCCAACACCGCCGTTTCGGCGTCTAGGGAGAGCTTGAGGGCCTCCATGCCCGGCCGATTGACGCGGCCTCCATGTCTGGCAGCCCTGGCACCGCGGGGTCGCGCAACCGCCCGTTACGGCACGTGAAGCCGATAGGCGGTGACGGAGTCTTCATGTGCCGTCGTCATCTGTTCGCGCCGGTCTCGAGGAACTCCACGTAGCGCAGGACGTCCTCCGTACGCCCCTCCGACACCAACTGCTCGGCGGTCTCGTAGTGGAACGGCAGCAAGGGTTCGTTGCGGTACCAAGAGATGGTCCCGGCCAAGTCGCAGCTCAGATCCGTGGCGGCACGAAGCTCCCGCAGGGCCTGTCGGATGCTGCACTGCGCGCCCTCGGGGGGCGGGGCCAGGCCAATGTATGACGGTGGACATTGGCCTGCCCGGCCAGCGTCTGGAGCCGGACACTCCTTCCGGTCACGCAATGAATCCAGAAAGCCTTCGAATCCGCCGATCAGCGCGCGGAAACGTGCCGTGTTCGTCGACATCATGGCCTTCAAGCAAGCAGCGAGACAATGCACACACTTCGCAGCTGGAGCGCACATCATGCGCAGCCACAAGGCACAAATCGAGTTGTTCAGGGCCCGTGTCGGGAACTGGATTCCCGATCGGGTTGCGGATGTTGCCCAGGCGGTGAGGCCGTACCTGTCTCATGGGCTTGCAGGTCGCTAAGGGTGGCCACGAGGGCCGTCGAAACTGGGGTCATGCTATCCGGCTTTGCGGCTGGAATCCAGCCGGCCCGGTGGCATGGGTGCGCGTCAGTGCGCGGGACGCCAGGGCGTTGCCGAGGGCTCGGCGGCGGCGTCCGAATGCCGGTAGAGGCCGCGCGCCACCATCAGGCGCAGCACGCCCATCGAGCCGATGACGACACCCTTGCGGTAGAGCAGCCGGCCCTGCCGGTCGTAGAGGCAGTACGGCAACGGCCCGTTCGAGAGTTCGTCGAGGCGGATGCGGGTGAAGCTTGGCGTGTTCATGGTGGCGGCTCCGGGCCTGGCGAGCGCTGCAGGGTACGCTATCGGCATACCATACTCCATGTCGGTGATGATGACGACTGGGTTACCATCGCCACTCCAAGCGTGGATGATGGGGGCATCGCCTGGCGATGCAGACGGTCCAATGGCAAGACGAAGATCAAGACGACGACGCAAAGACCCCGGCCTTTTCGACGAGGCGCTGCAGCGCGACTGGAGCTTCTCGGCGGCGATTGCGGCGGGGTGCCTGGTCATCGGCTTCGTCGTGCTGCCGCTGCTGACGCTCTCGAATCCGCATCTTGCCCTGCTGACGACGGTCGTCCGGCCGCTGGCCACCCTGCTCGCCGCGGGCTTCGGGTTGATCGCGCTGGCGAAGCTCATACGGGCTCAGCGCACCGCCCGGCCATCGCGCCGCGAACCCGCCATCTCTGCCGAGGATCCGTTCGATACCGGGGAGCCCGAGCCGTTGGCGGTCGTATCGTCCGAGCCGCAGCCGGTGGATCCCGGCCACGACCGGCCCGGCGAGTAGAGCCTCGACGTCCTGCATCGCATCGAGTGGAAGCGCTTCGAGGATCTGTGCTGTGCCTACTACCGCGAGAAGGGGGACGCGGCCGAGACGACGGCACTCGGCCCGGACGGCGGGGTGGACATCCACCTCTTCCAGGATGCCGCCCAGCCGTCGAAGGCGACCGCGCTCGTGCAGTGCAAGGCCCACAACAAGCCGATCGGCGTGAAGCCGATCCGGGAGCTGCGCGGCGTCATGGCGCACGAGAACGCGGAGAAGGCGTTTTTCATGGCCCCCATGGGTTTCACCGACGAAGCCCGCGCGTTTGCCGCGGCGAACCGGATTACCCTGCTCGACGGCAAGCTCTTCGTGGCGATGATCGAGCGCCTGCCCGAGTCGAGCCGCGCGCGACTGCTCGCGCTGGCCACCGCCGGCGACTGGACGACGCCCACCTGTCCGAGCTGCGGTGATCGCATGATCGCCCGCGAGGGCAAGCGGGGCCGCTTCTGGGGCTGCCGGGGCTATCGCTGCAAAGGTACGCTGCCGATGCGCGGCGAGGCGACCATGGCCGGCTAATCATGGGTTGCCAGCCGGCAGCGGCCATATCCTGCGAGGGCACAAGAGATCCGAACGGCATAGAACTTATCCACAGATTCTGTGGGCAAGTTCACGGATAACCGACCACGCTTCGCGCTGCCGCTGGCCGCATCCGGATGCCTCAAACTTGGGCAGGGCAGGCCCCCGAAGTTCGACAGTTAGACGCGTAACGATCTGATTTCGTTGGACACGATTTTGAAACGCTCCCCTACAACAGCGTCAGCTGCTGTCCGGCGACGGGCTTTTTCACTCTGAGCGCGCTGAGCAACTCGCTTTGGTCGATGTTGATGGAAGACACCCCGGTAACCGGTTCGGCGGCGCCGAGCCGGATGCGGTGGTGCTGGATTCGGTGCAGCTGCTCCAGGGCGCGTTCGGGCGAAACGCCGGTGTCGGCCGCGCGCAGTCTGGAGCGCATGATCCGATGCAGGATCAGCGCCATGAAGCAGATCGAGGCGTGCGCCCGGATGCGCTCGGGTAGTCGGTGGTAGACCGGGCCGATCTCGATCTCGGATTTGAGTACCTTGAAGCCGCGCTCGATGTCGGCGAGCGACTTGTAGCGCGCGATGATCTCCTCGGGCCGCATATCCTGGGCGTTGGTCACCAGCAAGAGTTTGCCGTCCATCATTTCGGCCAGGCGCTGAGACTTGGTGTCGATGTCATAGCAGAAGAGTTCTGCCGCCATATCGACCTTGATGATCTGGCCCAGCTTCGCCTCGCACACCGCATGGTAGAAGCGCGCCTTGGCGCCGCTATCGGAGAGCTTGCGGCCACGACGTTTGACGCCGCCGTCCTGCTCGACGAGTTTGCCAGCCCATTGCTCGCCCTGCGCGATGAGTTCCTCGATGCGCGTGTTGCGCCGCTCGGTCTGGATCACCGCCATCTTCGGATCGTGCGCGAGCGCCAGGCGCAAACCGTTCCAGGCCACCTCCCCGGTGATCTCCTCAGTCGCCGCGACACAGCTCTGGCGATGGAAGTCGCCGAGCAAGTTCGCGAACTCGTGATAGCGCCGCCCCGGCACCGCGATGATGAATTCCAGCGCCTGGCCGTTGGCGAGCCGAACCGCCTGCAGCGCCTCCAGGTTGTCCAGCGAGAGCAGCCCGCGGTCGGCCACCAGAATCAGCCGGTGCACCGCCGGAAAGCGCTCAAGCACGGTGCTCAGCGTCGGCATCAGAGTCTTGGTTTCGGCCGCGTTGCCGGCGAACACCTCGTGGTAGATCGGCAAGCCCTCAGCGGTCTGCACGACGCCGAGCATGAACTGGCGGGCAATCAGCCCTTCCTTGGCCATGCCGAACTGACGCACGTCCTTCTCCACGGTGACCAGCCCTTCGGTGCGGATGGTCGTCAGATCGTAGAACACCACTGACAAGTCCTGATCGATCAGGGGGCGCAGAAGGCCGGCGACCACGCCATCGACGGCCGCCTGATGGTCCATCAACGCGTCCATGCTGCGCAGCAATTGCTGATGCGTGATTCCGGTGACTTCGACTTCGGGCAGCGCCACTGTCTCCAGCCAGCGCAACACGCCCAGCTTGGAATCGGGATCACACAGGCGGTTGAGCACCATCACCCGGATCAGCGCTTCGACGTCGGTCGTGTGGCGCGTCTTGCGAAACACCCGCCGCAACTCGCCAAAGCCCAGCTCCTTCCACAACTCGGTGAGCGCCCACACGTCGCCGAGCGCACGCGCCGATTCGAAGGTCACCGACGGGGGCGGCGCCTTCGCGTCCAACGGCTCGTGTCCGGCAACCCTCATCAAACCGCTGATCACCGAGTCAAGTTCGCCGCCCAGCTGATCGAGCCGCCCAAGGGTGGCAACGGTGCGCTTCTTGACCTTGCCGGAGTCGTCCCGGAAGGACTCGACGAGTTGAACGTAGCGGCGCGGCCCGGAGTTGGTGATCTTGACGTACATGCCGGCACGATACCAGCAGTTCATGCACTGTCAATATTGGCTCATAGGGTTGCAAACGTGCCCCCACATGCACTTCCGGAAAAATCGCCCGGAATCCCGCGGAAATATTGGAGGCACTACCTCGAAAATGGCCGTCTTAGGGGGCTAACTGTCGAACCCCGGAGGCCCCGACGAGCTTGCCCGCTCACTCACGTTGCGACCGGCTCGGCCAGATTGACCCGCGCGCGCACCGCCGCGACCTCGCAGTGGATCAATCGCTCGTAGGGAGCGGCGCAGCCGAAGTCGAGCATGTCCCAGTTGCAGCCGGTCGCATCCGGCGGGCGCGGCGTCGGCAGCGGCACGTCGATCCTCGCCGCATATTCGCGAATCTCGGGGATGCGATCGATGCGCGCCCGTACGATTTCGCGGATCTGTTCCGGGGTCTTGAGCAGGCGAACCATGACCGAAGCGGTTGAGCAATGATGACGAAGGCATCATTTTAGTGGCGAAGGCTGCCCGATGGCCTCAGAAAACGGTGCCAAGGGCAGCGCCGCCGCGTGCAGACCGATGCCCCGTCAGTCCTCCCCCGCCCAGCTTAGCCAGCGCCGGACGCTCGCGCGCCAGGTCGGGCGCACCTGGGGCCGCTCAGGCTCGGCTGCCCCCTCCTGCACGGAGGTCTCGGCATGCTCGCCTGTCAGGGCGTTCATGTCACCTCCCATCAGCGCCCAATAGACGACGTCCGCCTGGGCCTGCAGCCGATCGATACGTTGGGGTTCGAGCTGGTCTCCCGGCAGGTCTTCGGCGGCGTGCATCGCGATCGGGTTGGCACGGGCCGAATAGGCGTGGGCGAGATCGACCAGCATCCATTCGTCCCGACGCGGTGCTGCAAGTTGCGGCAATCCGATGTCCTGCATCAGTAACTCCAGTGAGCGAGGTGAGCCGCCGGCCACTCGCTCGACAACCTGCGCAATGCTCACGTCGACCGTTCCCAATTGCCGCTGCGCGCTCGCCAGCAGGTGGAAGGTCGGCAGTTCGTGGAACAGTCCAAGCGTCGCCACGCGATAAGGATCGCCCTCGCCGAGTTCGATGGCGAGGGCTTCGGCGAAGGTCGACACGCTGATCGCATGCCACAACAGATTCTCGGCGATCCAGCGCGCGCTCTTGCCCTGGGTGCTGTGCACGAGTTGGAGCATCGCGACCTGGGAGGCCACCGCCCGCACTTCCCCGGTACCGAGCAACTGGACCGCCGTACGCACGGCCTCGACCGGCGCGCCACGCCGAAGCAAGGAACTGTTGGCCAAACGGATCAGCGTGGCGGCTACATTCGGTTCGACACTCACCATGTGCTCGAGCACCGCCGCACCGACGTCTGGATCCTCGGCTGCGTTGCGGATCGTCATCGCTGCACGCACGCTGGTCGGGATTACGAATGGATCGTCTTGCACGTGGATCTGGCTGCCATTCAAACAAGAACGAGTACAAATCGCTGCGCAGATGCGCTCTGGCGGCGCAAACACTCGTCCTTGGCGGGCGGGTGCGCGCCAGATGCCACTGCCTGCATCTCCCGTCGATGCACCCAACCGCCATGCCGACCAGCAGGCGCCGCGGATTGCCGTTGTCGCGACAGCTGTTCACCAAGCACCGTCCGCCACTTCGGCCCAGGTCGAGCCAACGCCGGAAGGCCGTCTGGCCGACCCCAGGGGAAACGTCTCCATTGAAGCCTAACGGCGAGCCGATCACACGACCGGCAGCGCCCTAATTCGGGCGCTGCCAGGCGCTGCCAGTCGCCAACGCCCCCGCGCGCCATGCCGTACGGACGGACGTCAATACGACCGACTACGGTTGCCAACTCGCTGCAATCAAGGTGTTGACCTGATCACGCTGGCTCGCTGTCAGCACAATCTCTCCGGAACTGGGCGCCCCGAATGCCGCCATCGCATTGACGAGATTGTCGACTTCATTCGCATATAGCGAAGAACCGCCGGCCTGGATGACGTCGAGCCTTTGGGCGGTGTCCGCGAACCAGTCTTGTACGACGATCGCGTCTTCGGCGCCGAGAACATCGAACACCAGGTCGTTGCCCTGACGCGACAACCAGAGATCCTCGCGCACGACGTCGTCCCACGCGAGCACGTCATGGTCGGCCGCGGCACTGTTCGACAGATTGTTGATGGTGTCGTGGCCGCCGCCCAATGCAAAGCGATACGTGTCGCTGCCGCCCCCTCCCATCAGGTAGTCGTTCCCCGCGTTGCCGCTCAGGACGTCATCACCGGCACCGCCGTCGAGCATGTCCGCGTCGGACGAGCCGAGGACGTTCTGAGCACCGCTGGCGCCCGCCAGAACCGTTCCGAACGCGCGCTCGTCGGGTACGTATTGGTAGCTCGGGGAACCGGCCGGATCGGGATTGCTTCGGCCGAAGGCACCGAACAACTGGGCCGATGTGAGCTGACCTCCGGACGCGAAGGTGATCAGATCCACCGGGTTGTCGCCGCCGAGGAACCAATCCCGCACCCGGACCTGGTCGCTCGTGCCGGATACCCTCAGGATCAGGTCGTTGCCGCTCTTCATCAGTCCGCTGGCGATTTGGCTGAAGCTCACGCCGTCGAAGTGCAAGGTATCGAAGCCGCCGCCGACGTTGTCGATCCAATCCTGGCCGCCGGCGGCATTGACCACGTAGACGTCGTCGCCCCGGCCGCCGGACAGCGTATCGCTTCCGGCACCGCCGTTGAGTTGGTCGCCGCCATTGCCGCCTTCGAGGCGATCGGCACCAAGCCCGCCACTGAGCACGTCGTCGCCATTGAAGCCGCGCACGCGATCATTGCCTGCCGTTCCACTCAGGCCGACGTCGTCCGCCGTCGTGCCGTCGATCTCGGCATCGTACGGCGCGGCAGGGCCAGGCATGCTCAGACCGAAGGCGCCGAACACCTGGGCCGCCGTGAACTGGCCGCCGGTTTCGAAGCTGAAGGTCTCGACGACGTGCTCGCCGCCAAGGAAGAAGTCGCGCACGGTGAGCTGGTTGGTGGTGCTGCCATTGACCCGCAGGCTCAGGTCGTTTCCGCTCTTCCACAGCCCTGAGGCCACCTGGCTGAATGTGATGCCGTTGGCGAAGACGACGGTGTCGTTGCCGGTACCTTGCTCCTGCACCACGTCCTGCCCGGCCGTGAAGGTGTAGCGGTCGTCACCCTCTCCGCCCAGCAGGCGGTCGCTGCCGGCACCGCCCGCAAGCGTGTCGTTGGCCGCGCCACCCAACAAGACGTCGTCCCCCGCGGTCCCGGACAAGGCATCTGCCCCGCCGAGGCCAGGGGTCGGCTCGGATCCTCCGCCACCACTGCCCGGAAGCGAGGTCAGCAGGCCGAATATGTCGGCGGGTGCGAACGTCACGCCGTCGCCACTGCTGATCGCATCGATCGCAGACTCACCGCCCAGGAAATGCCCCACGATCCTGACCTGCTGGGTGAGATCCTGACCGACGACCACGAGCAGATCATCCCCATCCTGATGGAAGCCGAGGCTCGCGGCTGTGATCCCACTCGAGAATTCCAGCCGGTCGACGCCGCCGTCCGACGCGTCAAGGATGTCGGCACCATCACCGGGTGCGTAACGGAAGATGTCGTCGCCGCTGCCACCGACCAGTAGATCGTTGCCCGGCCCGCCCTCGATGATGTCGCTTCCGCCGCCGCCGTCGATCGTATCGTCGCCAGCGAGGCCGGACAGCGCATCGCTGCCGGCCGAGCCGACCATCGAGTCGGCGCCCGCAGTACCTTCGATGACGCCGGCGCTCACGCTGAGCGTGAACTCGTCGCTGACGCTCAAACCGTCCGGGTCAGTGGCGGTGACCCGCACGACCAGTTCTCCCGCATCTGCGCTCGCCGGCACCCCGCTGAAAGTCCCCGTGCTCGCGTCGAAGGCGAGCCACGACGGGAGAACCCCGCCGTCGGCAAGCGATGCGGCAAAGCTGAGCACGTCGTCTTGATTGGGGTCGGTGAAGGTACCCTGGGCGATCTCGTACGCGAAAGCCATCCCGCCCACGGCCGTCTGGTCGATCAGCGGCACGCCAATCTCGGGCGCGACGTTGGATTCCGTGATCCCCAATGAGAATGTACTGCTCGCATTCAAGCCCGTGGAGTCGGTGACCGTAACGGTCAAATCAAACCATCCCGCATCCGAGAGTTGCGGTGTACCGCTGAATGTGCGGGTGGCCGGATCGAAGGAAAGCCAGCCGGGAAGATCCGATCCGTCGGCAAGGTTCGCCGAATAGCTGAGGACGTCGCCTGGGTCGGCATCCGAGAACGCGTCGACGGGAACGACGAAACTCCAGGGCGTTCCGGTCGAAGTACCTTGACCGAGTATCTGTGCGGCGGCGACCGGTGCATGCCCGACGACGCGTGACGCGAGATCGGTCCAAACGGTGCCATCGGCAAAGACCACCTGCTCGATCTCGCCGAACCCGATCTCGAGCAGATCTGCACCGCCGTTGAGCATCAGCGCAGGGCGATCATCGGCACTGAGCACGACGACAACATCTGCGGGGAGGACACCGGGCTGCATCTCGATGCGGTCGATGCCACCCAATTCCTCGATCCGGTCCATTCCATAGCCGTAACCGAAGCGGTAGGCATCATCACCGTCTCCGCCATCGAGCGTGTCGGCCTCGCCGTCCGCGCTCCCGTCCAGCGTGTCGTTGCCGGCTCCGCCCTTGAGAAGGTCGCTACCGGCGCCTCCGACCAGCAGGTCGTTTCCGAGGCTGCCGAAGATCACATCGTTACCACTCAGGCCGTCGATCACATCGTCGTTCCACGATCCGGTAATGCGATCCCCGCCATTGGTGGACGTCCAACTGACGTGATAGCGAATGTCATTCCACGCCGTGCCGTCCGAAAAGCGCAGCGCCATGGCTTGTTCGTAGAAATAGACGCGCCCGGCATAGCTCTGCCCTGCGTTGCTGCCTGCTGCCCTGACGACAAGCAGCTCGTCCGCGTACGACACCGTAACGTTTGCCGGCAGGATGCCGCTGGCAAACTCGATCGCATTCACATCACCGTCGAACGAGTCGTCCTCGATGTAGTCGTTCCAGTTTCCTGGTGCGAAGCGGTAGACGTCGCCACCGCCCCCGCCGATCAAGGTGTTGTTGCCATCGCCCCCGTCCAAGGTGTCTGCACCGTCCCATCCCCTCATGGAGTCGTTGCCTCCACCGCCCACCAGCATGTCATCGCCACTGTAGCCGCCATCCAGGACGTCGTCTCCGCTGCCGCCGTCGAGCCAATCATTGCCATGGCCTCCGTCGACGAAGTCGGCGCCGCTGCCGCCGAGGACGGTATCTTGGCCGTCCTCGCCGCGGAGCAGGTCATCGCCGTCGCCACCGTCGATCACGTCGTCCCCTGCCTGGCCCCGCACCGTGTCGTTGCCAGCGCCGGATGCGATCGAGTCCGCCTCGGCGAAGGCGTAGATCACGTCGTCGGTCGGAGTCCCGCGCAACGCTTGCTGCCGAATCGCGCCGAAATTCCAAACCGTGCCGTCGGAGAACTCGAAGAACTCGACCGCATTCACACCCGGCACCCCTGCCGCGTTGGAGAATTGCGCCTCGATCACGATGCTGTCACCGGTCGCGAGCCTGGTCACATGCAGATCGTTCCCGACCTGGTTGAAGGACGAATCGCGCCGCAACAGCAATTCGCTCGGCAGGACGCCGTCGAAATAGATCGTGTCCACGCCAGCCGCGTCGACCACCGTATCCTGACCCCAGCCAGCGGCAAATTCATACCGATCGTCTCCCGACTCGCCTTCAAGGCGATCATTGCCGGCCCCGCCGAGCAAGGTATCGTTTCCTGCGCCGGCCAGCACCGTGTCGTCACCGCCCCCCGCATCGATCCGCTCATCAGTACTGAAAGCCGCGAGCAGCTCGCTGGAACTGCTTCCGCCCAAGGTTAGATTCTGCACGTCCTGGGCGGACAGCAAGACCGGTTGCCCAGTACCGTAGACCACTTGCAGGCCGGTGGCGGCAACATTGCCGGCGAAATATGCACTCAAGGTCAGCCTGTCGGTTGCGCTTCCGACGATTTCGATCGTCAGGTCGTCTCCGGTTCGCCGAAAGCGAAGGTCCTCGATGGGGGTGCCCGTCGCATCGATGGTCGGCAGGCTGTCGAACGCATCGACGACGCGGTCTGCGCCTTCGCCGACCGCAAATCGATATCGGTTCGCACCACTTCCGCCATCGAGCAGGTCGTCTCCGGACCCGCCGGCCAGATCGTCGTCGCCGATGCCTCCGTAGAGCGAATCGTTGTCGGCGCCACCCGCCAGGGTGTCCTGGCCAGAACCACCCTGCAGCACATCCATTCCGGCATCACCGGCCAGGGAATCATCGCCAAGGCCGGCGTCCAGTACATCGGCGCCACTGCCCCCAGCCAGCGTATCGTTGCCGTCACCACCGAACAGCTGGTCGTCGTCCACTCCGCCGAACAGTTGATCATTGCCGAGGCCTCCGTCGAGGTGATCGTTGCCATCGCCACCGATCAGCAGGTCCGCACCGTCGCCCCCCTCCAGCACGTCGGCGCCGGCACCGCCGTCGATCGTATCCGCACCGGCCAGTCCAAAGACGGTGTTCGGGCCATCCCCGGCCACGATTGAATCCGCCCCAACGGTGCCCCGGAGCTTGCCGTCCGCCGTCGCGCCCCCTGCAAGGGCGGCAGCGAGATCGGCTTCCCCCCACACGGTGCCATCGTCGAACGTCACTTGCGTCGGCAGCGTTCCCGCATCGAGGCGCGGGATATAGTCCAGAAGTTCGACCGAGGAATCGAGGAAACTGAGCAGCAGAGAATCGTCGTTCCAGGTTACGGCAATGTCGGTCGGATTGATTTCTGCACCAAACTCGAGCGACAGCACATCGCTCACGCCATGACTTGACGCGACAATCGAATCTGCCCCGCTGCCCCAACCGAAGCGGTAGGTATCCGAGGCGCCGCCTCCGTCCATCAGATCATTGCCAGCGCCGCCCGAAATCGTGTCAACCGCGTTCGTTCCGTGGAGTGTGTCGGCAGCCGACGTACCGGCGACGACAACACCCCGTGCCAGTAGCTGGGACCAAGTCAGCTCGGTTGCGTCGGCAAACACGAACCGGCTGATGGCCGGACTGTCCGTGACGTTCGCGAGATTGGCGGCCGTCAGCACAATGGAATCCTGCTCGCCGATCGCGACGCGCAATGCCCCGCTCTCGACCACTAGTTGAAGCATGTCCGCGGTGATGCCATCCCCAAAGAGCACCGAATTTCCGGGAGCGCCAGACCCGGCGGTGACGCCGGCGATGAGCATGTCGTTGCCGTCGCCTTCTTCGAAGGTCAACGTGTTGCCGCTGCCAAGCACGGTCAGCGAATCGTCGCCGCGCCCGCCCATCAAGGTATTGTTGTCACCAACGGTGAACAACGAATCGTTCAGGCGGCCGCCGGACAGGATTGCGCCAGATGCGGCAAGCGACTGACTTACGACTTCGTCCAAAGTCTGGTTGCGAAACTGATGAATGCTGTGATTCCGACCGGCCCAGACGTTGGTCAAGCCCCCAGCGTTGCCGCCTTCATAGTAGATCGCTTGGTTGTCGCCGAACGTGATCGACAGATCGGTGCCGACGATACGCGTACTGAGTTGATCCAGCGACGAAACCCCCTCCAGCACAAGCGAGTTCAAGCCCTGATTGTCGCTGATGGTTTCGGCCACCGGCTCGCTTCCAGGCACCGCGCGCCGCACCATGTCGCCGAGGCGGATGATGTACGTGTCGTTGCCGGCCTCACCAAGCAAGACATCCAAGCCGGCACCACCGATCAACGTGTCGTTCCCGTCACCGCCGCGCAATTCGTCGTCACCGGCATCGCCTTCAAGCCGATCGTCGCCCTGGTCGCCGTACAGCGAATCCGCGCCGGTGCCACCACGTACGACATCATTGCCGACATCACCCCAGATCGAGTCATCACCGGCACCGCCGATCAACGTGTCATCGCCACCCTCGCCGACGATCTGGTCGTTGCCTTCCTGGCCGTCGATCAGGTCTGCTTCGTCATCCGTTGCGCCCGGAAATGCCTCGCCCTTGCCGCCCCAGAGCTGATCCGATCCGCTGCCTCCGTAGATCGTGTCGGATCCCAGGCCGCCGGCGATCCAGTCGTCGTCCGCACCGCCATCCGCGAAATCGTTTCCATCCTGGGCTTCGATCCGGTCCGCGCCGCCCTCTCCGTAGAGCCTGTCGTTGTCGAGTTCGCCGAAGAGATGGTCCGCTCCGGCGCCACCGGACAATTCGTCCTCACCGCGACCGCCGACCAGCACGTCCTGTCCCTGGTCACCGCGCAACTGATCATCCCCATCGTTGCCGAACAGGTAGTCGTCGTCGGCACCCCCGAAGATCGTATCGTTGCCGGGCGTGCCTGCAATGTCGTCATTGCCCGCGTCGCCGAAGAGCGTGGCACCGTCGTATCCTTTGGACACCCAGTACGCTTCGGGGATCACTGCGTTGTAGTAGGCGACGGAATAGGTACTCGGTGTGGGATCCGAGTCGAGTGTCTGCGTCACCTCGCCATAGACGTAGCCGGTGGTGGGCGAATCGAACGTAAAACTGATGGTGCCCGAGGCAGTCAGCATCGGCCCGCTGAAGCTTTGCGGTATTTCTGGCCCGACGCTGGTGTAGATCAAGCCATTGGGGCCTGCAAGCAGGGTTCGGTCACGGTTCCAGGTGACGTGCGCGAAAATTTCGCGGACATCCCACATGTCGCTCGACAGATAGAACTGGCGGTCACCACGAATGATGTCGTCGCCGCTGCCGCCGCGGATCACGGCGTTTGGCGAAACCTGACTGACGAAATCGTTGCCTGCGCCGGCGATCACCTCGTCGTGGCCGACGACGAAGTTCGTTCGGTCGACTCCGGCGTAGCGCGCGCTCGACCACACCGGATCGTCGACCTCGGCGAAACCGGGCAAGATCCAGTCGTTGCCGCCGCCGGCATCGATGTAGTCCGTCCAAATCGAACCGAAGATATAGTCGTCACCGTCCTGCGCGTCGATGTTGGCCCCGGTAGTGACCGTCGCATCGTCGGCAATGACCTGATCACGACCGATCGTGAGTGCCAGATCGACAAGGCCCGTCGCCGGCTCCTGTTTCAGGCCAAATCCCAGCGCGCCGCCTTCGATATCCGATTCCAGGACAATCTGATCGTCGCTGCCCGAGCGGGTCAGCACCCAATTGACGCCGTCGGCGAGCATCCAGCTCTCATCGCTCACCGATCGCCAGGTGTTTGCGTTGTTGCCATCCTGCTCGAAGAAGCCGCTGATCAGTTCGAGATGATCCATGTCCGGGCCATAGAACAATCGGCCCCGCCCATCCGAATCGATGATGTGATTGACGCCCTGGCCAGCAAGGATGATGTAGTCGTCGACGCCCTCGCCACCTCGCAGCGTGTCTTCACCGGCGCCGCCGATCAGCGTGTCGTTGCCCGCATCGCCGTGAAGATCGTCATTGCCGAGACCGCCCATCAGCAAGTCATCTGCATCACCGCCGACCAGGGTGTCAGCACCGATGCCGCCGTCGATGACATCGCGCCCCGCGCCGCCCGCCAGCGAATCATCACCGGCGCCGCCTTCGAGGTAATCCTCTCCGGCATCACCTGTCAGGGTGTCGTTGCCGCCCATGCCGTAGAGGTGATCTTCGACGCCGCCGCCGCTGATCGACTCCGCGTCATCGCTACCAAAGACGATCTGGTGGTCGGCAATGCTGCGGCCCGTCCCGTCGATCGCGAGGGTCAGCACCGCGTCGCCGGAAATCGTCGTGTTGAAATCCACGTAGTCCCAGTTGCCTTCGACCTGGCTGGTGTCCCAGTCGGAGTTGTAGGGCTTCGGTCCGTCGTGGATGCCGTCGTCCGCATCGCGGCCGCCGGTGTCGTACCGGATCTTCCAGGCCAGCATCTGCGCGCGGTCTTCGAGGAAGCGCTCGGTGATCTGGCCTTCACCGGTGGCCGGATCGTAGAGGTCCAGCTCGCCGTTCTGGTTGTGCGCGTCGTAGGAAATGTCTGGAATAACAAACGGGAGCAGCTGCCGCACTGTGTAGCGCCAGGCGAGACTCATTTCGGCGCGATTGATGATGTCTTCGCGCGAGAGCGTCGTGTCGAGCGTGAGCTTTTCGCCGTTCAGGTCCGAGGGGAGCGGCGTGGTGATGGTCGAATCTGCGCCGAATAGGAGATTACTGAGCTTGTCAATCAAGTCTATGCGCGTATTGCCGTCCATATCTTTGATCAACTGATATAGATCAGTAGCAGCCTCAGAACCAAAGATTCCCCCAATCAGACTCGCCCCGACGAGAACCGCCCCGGCGAGCGGAGCCGCAACGGCTCCGCCCGCCGCAGCAACCGCAGCGAGTGCGATGCCGGCGACGGCTGTACCCGCCACTTCGCCCAAACCCGAGCCAGCGGCATCGGCCGCCCAAAGCGCCATGATCTCCTTGGCCCCTTCGCTATCGCCCGAAAGTTCTGCGTCGGTAGCACTGCTCGCGGCAAGCGCCAGGCCAAGGGCGGTGCCAAGAAAGCCAAGCTTGTTGAGCACTCGGGAACCACGGCCTAGCGAATGAGCGACGTCAGCCGTCATGGCCTGGCTTGCCGCCTTAAGCTCCGCGTAGCGAGCCGGATTGCTCGTCTTCAAATCACTGACATAGCTATCGAACCGTCCATGTGCCTCTGGATGATTCAATAGGTATTGCTGGAGATCCGTGACTTCGTCCAAGAAGTGATCGGCGCCGGCCAACACAATACCGTCCCCCAAATTCGAGCCTCGGAGTCCGCTATAGGCGATGTTTGTCAGTGTGGCCGACTTGATTCGCTGAAAGACTGCGTCTCCACCCTGTCCAGCTAGGCTTTTCAACTCATCAATCGGAATTCCTTCGATGCTTGTAATCCGGCTGTTAAGTAGTAGGACAGGGAGTTCAGTTCGGGAAAATACGCGCGATGCATCAGCGTTGGGCGCAACGACACGCACCTTACCAGTTGCGTTTTCGGCGAAGCGTCTGGACGCGTCATCCCAGAGGGAATCGGGAGTACGGCCGCCATTGCTTCCGTCGATTAGGGCCTTATAGATCTCCTCACGTGCGGGACCGGGTACGCCAATAGCGTCCCTCAATGCAGTGTGGAACGCCACATTTTCGGCGTCGAGCAGCGCATATACCTCGGTCTGATTGATCGTGAGAACACGTCCCGGATTCGCCTCAGCCAAAGCAGCGGCAACTGCACCAGTATGCGTTCCATTGCTCATACTACCGCTATAAAGAACGGTGACTGCACTGGGATCGGCGTTCGCAACGCTTGCGGAAAGCTGACTGATCCGGGCTCTCAACTCCCCGACAAGAGAACTTAGCTCATCAGATGAGAGCGGGGCGCTAGCGACCTTGCCATGAAGGAATCCGATGATAGACTGAACCGTTTCGCTCACAGTTACGCCCCCGCTTAGCCGTTCGACGAAAGAGAAATTTTTACTTCTACGATGTCGTAGCCCTCGCCGTCATAGAGGCTGCCGTGAACGCGAAACGCATTTCGAATTAGATCGAACACCTCCGCCTCCCGCCCCTTCAGCGATTCAGGAATCTGAACATCATGTACGTCCCAGGGCATTACCGAGCGCCCAGCCTCATCGCGGAATGAATCACCAGGTTCGCCACGGAGTTGAACAAGGGCTCCGTGCCAAGACAGCACGAAGTGCTTGACCAACGGCGTTCCTTCGTACGCCCCCCCCTCTGCCCTAGTAAAAACCAAGCATGCATCTCTCTGTCGATCGATTGTCCATTTATAGAGTGTCGGCTTGGACCCGTCGGGGCGAGTCTTAACCGGAAACGGAAACTTCGACTTCTGCTCTTCTGGGATAAGTTCATTAACAAAGGCCATACTGGTTTCTCCTGCATACATTCACGTCTGTGGCGGACGCTGGTCTTGTCGAGTAACGCTATCTATCGCAATCAGGTCGGCGGCGATCGATAGTACTCTTGAATCATTCAGCCACCCTCTTGATCCGATAGCGCTTTGGGTTTGTTCGGTTCACGACTAATTCCAGTGTACTTTTTGGGCTTCAACACCTTACGGTTGGCGATTGCTGAGGTTCCAAAGAAGCGAAAGGTCTCGTCGCGTTGATCGGGCGGCCGGCCGAAGCCAGCCCTACGGAAGATGCGTTCGCGCTGGTCCTTGTGCTCACCCGCAAGCCCTCCGCTCGGCAAAACAGCGCACACCGTCATTTGCTTGCAGCACCAGCGCCGCGTAAGCCAGTAAGCCGACGTCGCAGCGGTAGCGGGCGCCGACGTCCTGCACCGCGCGCAGGCGCAGGGCGCGGTCAGCGTCGGCGCCGTCGAGCGCGGCGAGGATCTGGTCGGCGATGGCTTGGGTGTCGAAGAATTCGACCAGCCGGCCGTTTTCGCCATCCCGAATCACCTCTTCGACCGGCGCCGTCCTCGATCCGATGACCAGACACCCGCTGGCCATCGCCTCGAGCATCGACCACGACAGCACGAAGGGATAGGTCAGATAGACGTGCGCGGCCGACACCTGCAGCACCTTCTTGTAGGTGTCATACGGCAGCTTGCCGAGAAAGTGGGTACGCGCCGGGTCAAGCGTGACTTCGCGCAGCATCTTCTCGCGCCAATGCTTGGCGTCCTTCGGCCGCTGGCCGTAGCTCACGTCGTCGCCGCCGACGATCAGCGCCTGGCAATGTCGGTGCTGGTTCTGCACGATCTCCAGTGCCCGCATGAAGCTGTGGAAACCCCGGTACGGTTCGAGGTTTCGCGCGACATAGGTCACGATCGGTTCGCCGGCCTTGAAGGTCCTGCCCCCGTCCAGCGTCAGGGTCGCGTTCGGGTCCGGGCCGAGGTGCTCGGTGTCGATGCCTTCGTGGATGATCCGGATCTTGTCCCGGTAGGCTGCCGGGTGTCGGCTCCATTGCCAGCGGGTCGGTGTGACGCCGGCGTCGCAGTTCTCGAGGTTCAACAGGTGCAGCGCGTTCCAGCTGCGAATCCTCGCCCAGTCGTCGAAGCTCGCCGGAAACTCCGGATCGAAGTCGATGTCGGCACCGCTGCCATAGAACCACTCGCAGAAGTGGACCAGCCGTGCGTCCGGGAAGACGTCCTTGGCGTACAGGGTCTCGCCCCAGCCCGGATGGGCGAGAATCACGTCCGGCCTGAAGCCTTTGTCCTTGAGCTTCACCAACGCCCGGGCGACGGCCTGGCCATGCAGGATGGCGTTTTCCATCTGGCGCAGGTAGTGGTGCTGCTGCTTGCCCGGCCCCCGGTGCAGGCGATACTTGTACCAGCTGACGTTGGCCATGCCGGGCGCGGTGTCGCGGCCGAGGCCGACCACCTGCCAGTCCGGGTTTCGGCTCCAGGCCTCGGCCACGTGTCGGAACTGGCCCGGGAAGTTCTGGTGGATGATCAGGATGCGCATGGGATCAGCGCTCCTGCAAGCTTTCATCGATCGTAGTTAGCACCGGACTCAGGAAATACTCGATCACCCGCCGGCTGCCGGTCTTGATCTCGGCGGTGATCGCCATGCCCGGGGTGAGGTTCACCGTTCTTTCGTCCACCTGCAAGCTCGAACGTTCGAGCTTCAGCCGCACCGGGAAGACGAGACCTCGGACCTCATCCTGCACGGCGTCGTTCGACACGAAGACGACTTCGGCCGGAATCGTGCCATAGCGCGTAAAGGGAAAGGTCTCGACCTTGATCTCGGCGATCTGGCCCTGCTTGACGAAGCCGACGTCCTTGTTCTCCAGTACCGCCTCGACTTCGGCCGCGTAGTCGTCCGGCACGATGGTGAGCAGTGGCTGGGCCGGAGTCACGATGCCGCCACGGGTGTGGATGGCAAGTTGCTGCACGGTGCCGGCGACCGGCGCGGTGAGCCGGGTGAGGCGTTGGCGCTTGTCGGTGCGGGAAAGTTCGGCCGCAAGGCTGGCCATGCGCTGGGCGGCCTCGACCCGTTCGGCCGAGAAGGCACGGATGGCTTCGGCGCGGGCGGCGGTCTTGCGGGCAGCGACTTCGCGGGCGGCTTCGCGCAGCTCCGTAAGATGGGCGCGCTGGAAGGCGAGATCGCGTTCGGTCTCGATCCGTAGTTGCTCGCGCTCCAGATAGCCGTGCTGAGAGACGAAGGCCTGGTCCACCAGGTTCTTGTAGTCCTTCGCGCGCTGGCTGACGATCGGCAGCGTGGCGTCGAGCTTGGCCACCAGTTCCTCGGTGGCGCGGCTCTCGGCCTTGGCGCGAGCCTGTTCGGCGTCGAGCGCCTGCAGTCGGCTTTCGATCTCGCGGTACTGGCGGGCGAGCAAGGCGGCTTCCCGCTGCCAGGCCGCTTGTGGCACGTCGTCGATCGCCGGCAGGCGGGGTCGCTTGCCGGATTCGATGGCGTCGATCAGTGCAGCGCTGCGGGCCTCGCGCAGCCGCTCGGCGCCCCAGGCTTCCTGGGCCTGGGCGGCGTCGGCGGTGGCGGTGGTGGCGTCGAGCTCCACCAAGAGGTCGCCGGCTTCGACCCGCTGGCCGTCCTGAACGTGGATGGCGCGCACTTCCGCGGTCTCGATCGGCTGGATCACCTGGGCGCGGGTGCTCGGGATCACCTTGCCGGTGGCCACCGCAACGGTGTCGAGGCGACCGAGGCTGGCCCACGCCAGCGCAATTGCGAAGGCGGCGAGGATGAGGCCGCTGATGAGGCGCGGCGCCGGGTGCGGCGGGGATTCCTGCAGTTCCAGTGCGGCCGGCAGGAATTCGCGTTCGAGCGCGCCGCGGCGCTTCGGTTCGAGATCCTTGCGCAGCTTCCACGAGGCGCGGAAGACGCGCCCGTAGCGCGACAGCAGATCGAAGGTGGCTTGGGCAATCATGCTTGCTGCAAGGCGTAGAGTTTGGCGTAGGTGCCGTTGGGGCGTTCCTTCAGTTCCCCGTGCTGACCTTCTTCGATCAACTGACCGTTGTCGATCACCAGGATGCGGTCGGCGTCCTTGACGGCCGACAGGCGGTGGGCGATGACGATGACGCTGCGGCCGTGGCAGATGGCGCGCATGTTGTCGCGGATGATGCGCTCGGATTCATAGTCGAGGGCGCTGGTGGCTTCATCGAGGATCAGGATGCGCGGATTGGTGATCAGCGCGCGGGCGATGGCGATGCGTTGGCGCTGGCCGCCCGAGAGGGTCGAGCCGTGTTCGCCAACCGGGGTGTCGTAGGCCTGCGGTAGTTCCATGATGAAGTCGTGGGCGCCGGCGAGCTTGGCGGCTTCGATCACCGCCTCGATCGGCGCACCGGGGTCGGTCAGCGCGATGTTCTCGCGGATCGAACGGGCGAACAGCATGTTCTCCTGCAGCACGACGCCGATCTGGCGGCGCAGCCAGGCCGGGTCGGCCAGGGCGAGATCGACGCCGTCGATCAGCACCCGGCCCCGCTCGGGCACGTAGAGGCGCTGCACCAGCTTGGTCAGCGTGCTCTTGCCCGAACCGGAGCGGCCGACGATGCCGATCACTTCGCCGGCCCGGATCGTGAAGGACACCCCCTTCAGCACTTCGGAGGCATCGGGTCGGTAGCGGAAGCCGACCTGGTCGAATTCGATCCGGCCTTGCATCGGCGGCAGGCTGGCGCGGCTGCCCGGCGCCTCGGTGCGGGTGTTGAGGATGTCGCCGAGGCGCGCCATCGAGATACCGGTCTGCTGGAAGTCCTGCCACAGCTGGGCGAGGCGCATCACCGGCTGGGCGACGCGGCCGGCGAGCATGTTGAAGGCGACCAGCGCGCCGACGGTCATCGCACCGTCGATGACCTGGTAGGCGCCGAGCCACAGGATGCCGACGGTGACGAGCTTGTTCACTAGCCCGACGCCATCCGAGGCCCAGGCGCCGAGCCGGGTGACGCGAAACCCCGAGGCGACGTAGCCGGCGAGCTGGTTGTCCCACTGGCGGTTGAACTGGGGTTCGACCGCCATCGCCTTCAGAGTGTGGATGTTGGCGACCGATTCCACCAGGTAGGCGTGGTTCTCGGCGCCGCGCCGGAACTTCTCATCGAGACGGCGGCGCAGGATCGGCGTGACCGCGATCGACAGCAGCACGTAGCACGGGATCGAGCCCAGCACGATCAGCGTGAGCGGTACCGAGTACCACCACATCACGGCGATGAAGACCATCGAGAAGAAGAGATCCATCACCACGGTCAGCGCCGAGCCGGTCAGGAACTGGCGGATGTGTTCGAGCTCGCGCACACGGGCGACCGAATCGCCGACCCGGCGGGCTTCGAAGTACGACAGCGGCAGGGCCAGCAGATGGCGGAACAGGCGGGCACCGAGCTCGACGTCGATGCGACTGGAGGTGTGGGCGAAGAGCCAGGCCCGCAGGCCTGAGAGCAGGCTCTCGAAGAGATTGACCACCAGCAGGCCGATGCCGATCACGGTGAGCGTGGTGTAGCCCTTGTGCACCAGCACCTTGTCCATCACGACCTGGAAGAAGAGCGGCGTGATCAGCGCGAAGAGCTGCAGGAAGAACGCGGCCAGCAACACCTCGCCGAGCAGGCGCCGGTACTTGACGATGGCCGGGATGAACCAGGTGAAATCGAAGCGGGCGAGTTCGCTGGCGAGCGAGGCACGAGAAGTCACCAGAACCAGTTCGCCAGACCAGCGCGCGAGAAAGTCGTCCCAGGTGAGCACTTCGGGACGTTGTGAAATCGGGTCGTGGATCAGCACCCGGGCCGGCTCGGCGGCATCGGCCAGGTCGAGTTTGGCGAGGAGGAAGTAGCCGCCGTCACGCGTCGTAGCGATCGCCGGCAGCGCGAGATCGGCGAGGCGTTCCGGTTTGAACCGGGACGCCTTGGCCTTCAGGCCGAGGGCGCGTGCTGCGCGCAGCAGCGCGGCGGTGTCGACGACGCCGTCCGGGCCGGCGAATTCGTGAGCGAGCGCGTCCGCATCGGCTGCGACCCCATGCAGGCGCGCGAGCATGACCAGACACAGCAGCCCCTGAGCAGGTGGGCGCTGCATGGTTTGACCTCAATATTGTTGTGGTTTTGCGCGCATCCTCGTAGATTGTTCGGAACGAAACAATTAGACGTTGGTGATAGAGGGCCTGATTGTGCGGCGCAGCGGTCGCCACGACACACTTGTTTTGAGGTTCGGTTGCATCCATTCGGATCATGGCCTCCGATTCAAGCCGGTAGATGCGGCGAGAGACAAGCTTCCGCTGTACTACATTGCGTCGCGTTCCGGGACGCAAAGGAATGACCCTCCTTGATCGGAATTTCCGCACCAAGGAGGGCATGCCTGCGACTACGTCATCGACGCGACCAGGGAAGACCATG
This sequence comes from Rhodocyclaceae bacterium, assembly GCA_020445765.1. Lineage (GTDB taxonomy): Bacteria > Pseudomonadota > Gammaproteobacteria > Burkholderiales > Rhodocyclaceae > Cognatazoarcus. Next base: position 46,823 of record JAGRFY010000026.1, read on the forward strand.
CGACGACGCTTCCTGGACTGTCGTAGCCGACGGAAACACCACCGGCCAACCTTGGATGATTGCGAGAGACGCACATGTCGCCTCCCGACGCATCAGATCTGGCCATGTTCGGCCATCGACAGGACTTCCGGGCCCGCGACGATCAGGTGATCGAGCACCGGGACATCGATCGTCGCCAGCGCCGACTTCAAGGCCTGGGTCAGGATGATGTCGGCCTGACTCGGCTCGGCCGTCCCCGACGGATGGTTGTGCACGCAGATCAGCGCCTTGGCGTGGCACTCCAGCACCGCGCGAACCACTTCCCGCGGATAGACCGACGTCTGGTCGATCGTGCCGCGGAAGAGCTCGACCGCGGCGATCAGATGATGCTGGGTATCGAGCATCAGACAGATGAAGGCCTCGACCGGGCGTTGCCCGAGCTCGAGCTTCAGGTAGTTGCGCACGGCGTCCGGCGAGGTGAGAACCGAACGGGATTCGGCCTCGCTCACCAGCATGCGCTTGACCAGTTCGATGGCGGCCGCCAGCGTCGAGGGTGGCAGACCCTGGGTCACGGTGTATGGCATCCGCTGGGCCTCGCGCAGCACTGGCCACAGTCGGCCGTTCGCGCGTGCCAGCAGCGCGTCGGCCTGCTCGTTGCCGACCAGGGTGGCCAGCAGTGTCCGATCGGGGAGATCGGCATAGGGATTTCTATGGGACATCGCATCTCTCCAGCTGGATCGGGGATGTCCGCCCCGTTCGGGGAATGACTCCCCGACGGGTGGAAAAGGATGGGCAGCGCCGCGCTCAGTGCGTCGTGCCGGTGCGGCCGGACTCAACAGCCAGTTCGCGCCGGATGATCTGGTCGCGCATGGCCGCCTGTTCGGGCGTCAAGGACGAACCCAGTTCCTGCAAGGCTTGCGCGGCGGCCATCGCCAGCGCGAGATCGGCACGCAGTTCGACCAGCGCGGCCTGCTCGCCGGACTCGGCGAAGCGGGCATACATGCGTCCGAACTCGCTCCAGCTGGTCCGCAGATCGATCGTGATCGTCAGTCGCTTCATGGTTCGGCTCTCCTGGGATGAGTGGTGCGTGCCTGCCCGGAATCCGGGCAGGCGTATTGGTACATCGGGCGATCAGTCGTGGTTCGCGACATACGCCCTCCCCTCGTCCATGCCGAACAGGGTCGGCCAGGTGAGCGCTGCTGAGGATTCCGCCCGCTGCGCCTTGGCTGGCGCCTTGGGCGGGGATTTGAGGCCACTGAAAAGGCCACGGATCGCCCTGCCGACCGCAACCCCCGCCGCCTCGACGGGGTTGGTGATCAGGGCGCGACGTGCCGCCAGGTACAGGGCGGCGTAACGGCTGCGCATCTCGGGATGCGCGTTGAAATGATCGACGACGAGCCGGGCGACGTCGGGGTTGCCGACGGCCGACAGGAGGATCTGCAGTTGCTCGGCATTGTGCTTCGCGAGCGCTGCAGCGACTTCGGACGAGTCCTGTTTCATGATGATCTCCATTGAAAATGGAGATCCGTCCCCGACGGGAGACGGATCTCCCGTGGGGTGGAACTGCGAACGATGCCCGACGCCCCGAAGGGCGCATCCGGCAGCAGGTCGAAACCTGCCTGGGCTGACCGGACGGTTCACGGCGTGACGCCGATGAATGCGATTGGCCGAAGGCACTTGTCAGGCAGGCGCGCGCGCGTGCCGGAGAAGTCCCCTCGTGGCGAAGATCGGGATGCCGAGTCGGGCCATGGATCGACCAGATCCGCTGGTCGTCGGCGATGCTTGCGAGAAGCGTGACACGCGACAAAACCTTCGACCTTGCCTTCGAGCGCTCACGGCTTGTCGTTGGCTTCGACCAACGGGTGCAGAGGACGGCAACGGCTGCCGCTGGCGGCGGGCAAACCCGCGCGGGCGTCCAGGCGAAACCCTAAGGGAAGGCGGCAAAATGCGACTTTCGCTGCCGCAGGAGGATCTGAGTCACGAGGCCCGGCACCCTTGCGGGTACATCCGGTGGCAGATGCTAGACCCGCCTGGGCTGACCGGACATGGAAGCTATACCTCGGATCATAGGACAAACCTCTGCCTATGCCCAGAGCATCAGCAGGACTCTGCCCCGGCTCAACGCCAGGATCGCTCGGAGCGAATCGGGACAAGCATCGGGCGGTGCCCGTCGACGTGCGATCGTCGCCGGATCGCTCCTGCGTCGGGGACGCAGCTCGAACGGATCCCGTCACGAAGATCCAGGAAGATCGTGTGCGGGTTCAAATGCGGATTCAGGATCCCGGACAACTCGGCGAGCAGTCGGCGGACCGGCGGGCTGGCGACACACATGGCGGCAAGGCCGCCCTGGGCGAGTTGCTGCTCAAGCGCCAGCAGGACGGCTGCCCCCTTGACCGCCGGCGGATCGGTTTCTCGCGAGCAGCCGCTGGCACGACCGGTCGTGCCAATCAGCGCTGCAATGGCGTCCAGTCGCTCGACAACGGCCTGCCGTCGTCGCGCCCGGACCTCGCAGAGCTTGCTGCGGAATGCCGGCCAATTCCGTGCCGCATCGATCGAACGATCGAGGTCGATTGCCGCCGGCAGTGCGCATGGCTCGAGCGAGTCGACCAGGATCCAGGCTTCCGAGTCCGAAGCCGCCAGACGCGGCCCGCCAAGGCCGCCTGGCCGCGGATGGTTCGCGACGTCGTCACGCCGGAGCCCGGCGGGCACGTCATTTCCGGAGCGCCCGATCTTGCCACCATCCGTGTCCCCGAGCTTGAGCGCTTCCATCAATGGTCTCCTCCTCGATTCGCAAAGCCGCGACCCGAGTGGGTCGCAGATTGCTTTATCCAGGTTTCATGTTTCTGCCGGGCGACCGGCGGTGACGCCGTGACGCTTCCCGAAACGGACGCGATGGCATCCGCTTTGGGAACCGCCTGGGTTCCTGTGGATTGAACGAGCGCTTTGAACTGCGCCTCCTGCGCGGTCGCCGATGACCGGCGCCGCGAGGCACCGCTGATGGAGGCCTGGTGCCGATGCCGTGGGCGGGCGAGGCACCCGCGCCGAAATGCCGCCGCGCATCGGACGCGCGGCTGTCCGGGTTCGCGCCGATCCCGCCTCAGGCGGGCTGTCCGCAGCAAGACCGGCCTCGCTGCGGACAGCCCGCGAGTTGCGGGCCATCCGGTGCTTTACTGACCGCCCCGGCCGCTGCGCCGGGAGAGGTAGGAGACGTACGCTTCCGCTTCCCGCGGATACCAGGTCTGATCGTCCGCAACGAACCCGTACGACAGGTCCCGCTTCAGCCGATCGCGCTGTTCGCGAAACCGCAGTCGCTCGATCGTCGCATCCAGCTTGACGGGCGAGCGGGTCTCGATCGCGCGAGCCAGGTCGTCGCCGAAAAGGATCATCAGGGTCGCTTCGGGCGATTCAGCCGAAGCCGACAGAGCAACCGGGTCTGCGGTCGCCGTCTCTCGATCGTCACCATCAACCTCGGAATCCTCCGGGGCACTGGCGGTGCCACCAAAGCTCGACTCGTCGGCGGGGTCCGGCTCGGCGTCGCTGCGCTCGGCCTGCGATTCGTGCTCGTCGTCGATCAGCAGATCGCTCAGGCGGGCACGCATCTCGGTGACGAGACCACCGCGGCGGGTGGTGTAGGACGAGAGGAAGATCTCCTCGACGATGAAGTGTCCGCTGTAGGTGCCCGCCGAGAACTGGTCGAGCGCCGTGTCCTTGACCTTGAAGTCGCCGATGGCGGTCGACAACTCGCCCACCGCGAAGTCTCCGTTGCGACCCGGGATGATCCGGATCGTGATGCTGCCGTTCAGACTGACTGTCATGACATGCCTCCGTGGACGAACAGGCCGGAGGCGACCCGCGGGGGCGAAGCCCCGGCGGGTTGGGTAGGAAGAGCAACTGGGCCAGCCATCGGTCGACAGCTGGCATGGGTGCGGAGAGTGTGGCCGGCACTGGGATACAAGCTCCACAGCGCCGGCACATGGCTTGAGTACGATGTGCCGCTTTCCGAACGACACGGAGGCACTGGTGTGCAGAATCCGTGTGAGAGATTCCCAGTGACCTCAGATACCATGCCCCGAGGGCCAATTCTCTCGTCAGGGCTGATTGGCCTTTGCTTGTCGCATGTTTTTCAGCCGAAACATGCAAAACGGTGGAAATCGCAACGCACTTTGCGGAGCGGATGCGCTCGGCAAAGTGTCCTGCCGCGGCAGTGCGTGGTCACCCCTCTGACCGTCTCCCCGCGCGAGAGCTCGGGAAGCCGGGGGCCGTCACTACCAAGTCATACGATCATAGCAGAGACGGCAAGGCCGTCATGCCCTGCCGGATGGCATGGGCGGCCGGTCTTTCGACCAGCCGCCCGTGGATGACGAGGTTCGTTTCAGCAAGATGCGCTCACGCCGCCGCGCACTCGGCATCGGCACCCGCTTGCGCCGATTGCGGATCCGAATGGTCACGTGTGCCGGCCCGCTGATGGACCACCACGCCATCGACCTTCACGTAGCTGACGCCGATCAGCCGACCCTTGGTGATGGCACGGACCTCGGTCCGTCCGTCGATCTCCTTCTCGTACGTGTGCGGGTAGATGTCGCCGATCGTGAAGGCAACGATGACCTGCTTCCCTGCATCGACCGCTGGCTTCCAGCGCCGCACGAGGGCCTGCGCTTCATCCTCGGTCACCCTCAGATCGAAGTAGGTGTACTGAGGCTCATCGACGCCGCCGCGCAGCGCGTTGATCGCGCAGCACAGCATCGGCTCGGCGCGACGCCCCTGCGATCTGGGCGTAACGACACGAACCCGTGACAGGTAGCCAATGCCTTGCGTATGCAAGTCAAAGTAGCGCTTCTGGAACGTTCCGGCAGTTGAATTGGGTGCTTGCATGATGCGATCTCCTTCAGGCAGAAAAGGGAGATCGCCTGCCCGAACGGGAGATCGATCTCCCATACGGGTTGCGGAATGGACATTGCCCCGAAGCCGTGAGGCTTTCCGGTTGAACAGCAGGGGCTTACCGGACCAACGCGCGCAAGCGCACTGATGCCGTTGTTCTAAGCGATGACCCGCCACGTGTCAAGGTCGCATGAGGACATTCACGAACGTCCGTGCGCCAGGCGACAAGGACGATCAAGGCAACGTTGCACCCTCAACTCGTCCGCCAGCGTCGCGCAGCGGCCATCGTGGGATAGCGTGGATGCAGGCCCAACCTACGCCAACGGCAGTTTCCGCATCATCACGCAGTCATCGAAGCCGAACGCCGCCGACGGAAAGGCCTCGGCCTGAGATGACGGCCAGCTTGGTGATATCGACGCCTGCAATGTGGCCGACACCTGCCGCATGACCTTCAACGCCTTCGAACGGCAGGTCTCAAAGTCATCGAACTGGCGCTACCGACCCATTGCTGCCGATCACGAGGACGCAAGAGCCGACGTCCAACGTTCAGCTTGAGGGACTGTCTAAAAGCTGGAACAACCAGCTTTTAGACAGTCCCTCTCGAAACGCTCCTTGTTAGGGCAAACTTGGTTAGCGAAGCCTCGAACCATCGGGATTTACGGCCTCTTCGTCTCTGCAGGTTGGGTAATAGACCTTCTTATCT